>DLAC01000044.1:23458-26890 GCA_002493865.1 Caryophanales bacterium UBA7057 | reverse complement strand
CTCGTAAAAAACCGAAACTCAAAATAGGCTTTTCTTGCATTTTTTTAGAATTTATGCTATAATATGCTTACTTTAAAAAAAGGGGGGAAAGAAAATGTTTCAATATGCAGAAGATTTTTTTAGAGAAAGAATTGAAAAAGAAGAAGAATTAAAAAAGGAAAAGGAACATGAAAAACATCAACTTGCAGGAAAATTAAATATAATTACGGAGTATGATTATTACAAAAAGAGAATTCAGGATACCAAAATAGGAATTGGTGTTATGGCTATTACAATTGTATTAGTAGGGGGACTGTTCCTATTATGTGGTACGACTGCAGAATTGTTAATTTTAGCAGTACTATTTGCTATGGCAGGAACAGGTATATTTTTACCAAAAGAATTTCGTAAACTAAGAAAATTAAAAAAGGAATTTAAAAAGTTTTCTAAAAAAGAAGTGAATGAATTCAAAGAAAATGAAGAAAATATGAAAGAACTCTACCACAAATTAGAAAAAGAAATGACTAGTATTCAAAATTCTATTGATCAATATAAGAAAGAATTGGAAAGAATTTCAGTAGTAGAAGAATTTTATAATTCAAATGATATCAATCAACCCCTGTATCAAGCAGATACAAAAGAAGAATATGATTTATTAACAAAAACACAGCAGAAAGGAACAACACCTTTTGAAGAGTTCTTAAATGAAAGCGTGAACTATGAAGATGTACATTTAGAAGTAAGAGAAATAGGAAAGAAACCAAAGTACTTGATAAGAAAATAATTGTAAAATAAAAAAATAATTGACAAATTATAAAAATAACGCATATAATAGTAGCAGAAACGACTTAGAAAAAGAAAAGTAAGATTTTTTAAATTTTATCAAGCGAGTTAGATATGGTGGAAGCTAACATAAAATGGAATCTGAAGAACACTTTGGAGTTGCTTATTCGAACGTTCCTAGGAGTAAGTAGGGTAAGCCGGGAGTAAACCGTTATCGTATTACTAGATTTTGATAGAAATCGAAAGGGATCATAAATAAAACAGAAATGTTTATGATAAAATGGGTGGCACCGCGGAAGACTAGTTTCGTCCCATACATGTATTTCATGTATTTGGGATATGACTAGTCTTTTTATATTAAAAAACAAAAGAAAGAAGGAAAAAATTATGAGCAAAGTGGTGTTACCCAATCAAAGAAGAGGATTATGAAAGAATACTAAACAGTTATTTACAAAAAGAGGGGGTACGTGCCCAAGTTAAATGGGAAAAATTAAAGGAAGCCAAATGTTTTTGTTCTTACTTAGAGCAAGAAAGAATTGACTATCAGTATTGTATTAAACATCCAGAAGTATTAGGCTGCCAGGAATCTAAATTTTATTATCAAAGGTTTCAAGATTATATTGGAAGTAGTTATGGTATTTGTAAACACTTAGTACTTCGAGAAAGAAAGGGAGAAAAAAGATATTTTCTAATTGTAACGGAGGATGGAAAATCCGTGGACTTAAAACAATTAAGAGAGCAACTCGGTTGTGGAAAACTAGAATTTGCATCTTCTGAAGATTTAGAAGCACTTTTAAGAACCTATCCAGGAAACGTATCTATCTTTCATTTACTATATGATGAAGAGAAAAGAGTAAATCTAGTATTAGATCAAGAATTACTAGAGTATCCATCTCTTGCATTCCATCCTTTATATAATGGAATGAGTTTATTCTTAGAACCAAAAGAAGTACTAAAATTCTTAGAAAGAATCGAACATGAAGTAGAAATTACAGAAGTTCCTAGGATGATGGAAAAATGTTTAGTAAAAGAAGCATAAAATAGTTGTTTTAAATGATTGAAAATACATAAAATAAGATATAATAAGAATAGAAGCACTATAAGGAGGTAAAATATGACACTAAAAGAATTATATGAATCAATTGAAAAATATTTAGAAAAGGAAATAGAGATTCAAGGATGGATTCGAAGACATAGAAAGCAAAAGGAATTTGGATTTATCGATTTCTCGGATGGTACGTGTTTTAAACATATCCAAATTGTCTATGACAAGGAAACCAAAGACTTTGATAAGATTGATGCCTTAAAACATGGAAGTGCTATTCGTGTATTAGGAACCGTTGTAAAGTCGGAAGGAAAAGGGCAGGACTACGAAATTAAAGCAAAAGAAGTGACACTAGAAGGGGATTGTAGTGATGATTATCCGTTACAGCCAAAGCAACACTCTCGTGAGTTTTTAAGAGAAATTGGATATTTAAGACCAAGAGCAAATCTTTTCCAAGCAGTATTTCGAATTCGTAGCGTCGCAGCGATGGCAATTCATACTTATTTTCAAGAACGAGGATATGTGTATTTACATGCGCCTTTAATTACTGCAAGTGACTGTGAAGGAGCAGGGGAAATGTTCCAAGTAACAACACTGGATTTAAATCGGGTGGCCTCTTCCCAAAAATTAGACTATAGTAAGGACTTTTTTGGAAAACCTGCCTCTCTTACGGTATCTGGTCAATTACAAGGAGAAACCTTCGCCATGGCTTTTAGAAATATTTATACGTTTGGACCGACATTCCGTGCTGAAAATTCAAATACTAAAACACATGCAAGTGAATTTTGGATGATTGAACCAGAAATGGCATTCTGTGATTTGGAAGGTTTAATGGATATTGAAGAAGATATGCTAAAGTTCATTGTAAAATATGTATTAGAACATGCAAAAGACGAAATGGCATTCTGTGATCAATTTGTAGAAAAAGGTTTAATTGAAAAACTAGAAAAACTAGTAAATAGCCATTTTACAAGAATTACGCATGAAGAAGTAATCAAAATATTAAAAGAAGCAAAAGTAGAATGGGAATTTACTCCAGAATACGGAGAAGATATTGCCAAAGAACATGAAAAGTATATTACAGAATACTTTCATGGGCCAGTATTTATTACCGATTGGCCAAAAGATATCAAAGCTTTCTATATGAAACAAAATCCAGATGGAAAAACAGTCGCAGCAGTCGACCTAGAAGTTCCAGGGGCTGGAGAATTGATGGGTGGTTCTCAAAGAGAGGAAGATTATCAAAAACTATTAAAACGTATGGATGAAATGAAGATTCCAACAGAAGGCATGGAATGGTATTTAAATCTAAGACGTTTCGGTGGATGTGTACATAGTGGCTTTGGAATGGGATTTGAAAGACTATTAATTTATCTAACTGGTGTAGAAAACATTAGAGATGTAATTCCTTATCCTAGAACCCCAGGAAACTGTGAGTTTTAGAAAAAAATTAAGATGAGAATAATCCACAGCGTACTAAAATATTATAAGTAACGGTGTGGATTTGATCTCCATCTAACATAAAAGTTAGCTTTCTTTAAAAAAAATACTTGCAAAGGAAGAAAATGTATTATATAATTAAATAGCTTTATGAAATTTGTTGCCTGATTAGCTCAGTTGGTAGA
>DLAC01000044.1:21627-23111 GCA_002493865.1 Caryophanales bacterium UBA7057 | reverse complement strand
TCCGAGTCCTACATCAGGCGCCATCTGGCCAGTTGGTGAAGTGGCTTAACACACCGCCCTTTCACGGCGGCATTCACGGGTCCGAATCCCGTACTGGTCACCATAATAGTAAATTACCCTTAGTGATAAGGGTTTTATTTTTTTTGTAAATCTTTACAATCAATTGACTCTCTTTTGACAAAACGTTTTCCTTTTCTAAAAAATACCCTATTTTTTCAAAGTATTTTATGATAATATAAATAATAGAATCGGAGGGGATTATATGTATATACTTAAGACAATATATGATGATTATGATATTACATACCAAACAAACATCAATGAAAATATAATTCCTATATTAATTCTATTAGGAATTTTAGGGGTTTTAATTATCATCTTTTTCATTTCGATGATGAGAATTCATAAAAAAGCGAATCGTTCAGGAATATCTGCCATTATTCCCTTCTATAACTGTACTGTATTAATGGAAATTATCAATGAATCTAAATGGAAATTTATATTATTAATTATTCCTGGAGTAAATATTATTTATTTTTGCATGTCTATGTATCGTCTGGCAAAGTATTTTAGGAAAGGGGAAGGATTTTGTGTTTTAACAGCTATTTTCCCGCTATTTTTCATTCCTATCATTGCATTTAGTAACAGTGAATATATCGGAATTAATGAAGAAGCAATGCGTGGAGTTTCGGTCGCAAAAGATATCCCAGTTGAAGAAAACAAGAAACCAGATATATCAAAACCAGACCAACCATTGAAAGAAAGAGCAAAAGTAAAGATGTCAATTGGTGGAGGTGCTTATCAAAAAGAATATCGTGATTCTCTACTAGAAGCAAAAAATATTAAAGAAACATCAAAACCAGAAGTTGCAGGTTTCCGTGTAGAACAAGAAATGGATACAAATCCCGCTCAAAATACGAATCCAAATGAGATGAATCTAATGCAAAACGTAGCTTTTGTAGAAACAAATAATAATATAAATAATGAATCAAACGTTCAAGTGGAAGAAACACCATCCCCATCAGCGCTTACAATTGAACTTCCACAAATAGAGGTACCACAAACACAAAACGAGGTCGTATCAGTGATATCTCCTGGAGAAAATCCAAGTCCAATTGAAAATGCTGCTGTTTCTTTGAACGGTGCTGCTGATCATCCCGCTTCACCATTAGTACCAAGCTTGGAAGCAGGTGGGAATGTACCATCTAATACTTCTTCCATTGAAATAAGCGAAAGTCCTATCAATCATTTACTAGCAAGTAACAATCCAGAAGTACCAAACTCTAACCCTAATTTAGCATCCCCAGTTACACAGGAGGCAAAACCCGATTTACTAGGAAGTACAAATACGCAACCTACCCAAGATGTGGCACCTGTTCCTAATGAAGAATTTATGAATTGTCCACATTGTGGTGCTAAGATAAGAAGTGGTTCTACGAAATGCTTTATGTGTGGAAATGAATTGTAGAAAACATAGATTCTTT
>DLAC01000044.1:0-21344 GCA_002493865.1 Caryophanales bacterium UBA7057 | reverse complement strand
ATAGATTCTTTCTTGACAACCATAAGAGAATGAGGTAATATTGTAAATACGGATGCAAAGTATTGTGTTCCATTTGGAGACATACTCAAGAGGCTGAAGAGGCGCCCCTGCTAAGGGTGTAGAGTGGGTAACTGCTGCGAGGGTTCAAATCCCTCTGTCTCCGCCATAATGTAATTAACTCTTATTTTATAAGAGTTTTATTTTTTTGTTTACATAAATAATTTTTGTAAATAATATATATTAAAAAGAACTTGACAAAGTGTGAAAGAAAATACTAGAATATATCACTAAATCGTGTTATTCTATATTTAGAATGAATAATAGTAAAGGATTGAGTGAGATGGAAAGAAAGTATAGTGCAGATGAAATTGCTAAGTGGTTTATCAATGAAATTCATCCAGAACCACTGAAATTACAAAAGTTATTATATTTTTCACAGGGATTTTCATATGCCTTTAATGATGAGGAGTTATTTTCAGATGAAATGGAAGCATGGGTTCATGGACCTGTTGTTCCTGCAGTATATCATGCATATAAATCATTTTCCTTTAGTCCTATTGATATTGAATTTCAAATAAATGATTTTGATGCTAAAGTTCTTGATGTGCTGAATTATGTTAAAAACAATTACGCAAAGTATGATGCAAGATTTCTTGAAGAAATGACACATAAACAAGAGCCTTGGATATTAGCAAGAGCGGGATTAGATCCTGATGAAAGAAGTGATAAGACTATTTCAAAACAAAGTATTGCTAATTATTTTACTAATTTTATATTTCAACCAGAGGATGAGGAGTGGGATTAAATGACAGGTGAAATTTGGGAATATGAAGCAACAAAACCTAGCGATGGTATGTTAAAATCCAGACCAGTGTTAATTATTGGGGATGATGGAAATAATCAATTACAATTTGTAGATGTACATTATGTAATAATCTCTTCTTCTGCCGATTGTGGTATATATGATGTCGAATTAGATGCATCTTTATCGAATCAAACGGGATTATATAAAAAATCAGTGATTAAAACAACAAAAATATATACAGGTTCCAAGACAAAGATGAAACATAAAATTGGAGAACTACCTAGTGATAAGAAAAAAGAATTTATTCAAAAATATAAAGATTACCAATTAGATATAGTTTCAAAATTTCAAATGACTTAAAAGAAAGATGAGAGTAATCTCATAGAAACTTTTCTATAAAGATATCTATAAAATCTAAATTAGGATAGACCTCTTCAAATTTGGTTTGCCCTTTTTTATACTATTCATCTTTTTACCTTGCTTCCGCCATAGAATAATAACTCTTAGAATCTAAGAGTTTTTTTCATTTTAAAAAATGAAATATCTGACAGAAAATCTCTAATTTTTCGTATTTTTTGATTGAAATGCTTGTCTTTTTCTAATAATAATTATATACTTATAGTAATAATAGGAGGCTTTTATGGGTAGAAAAAGACAAATAATTATCTCAGTTTTAGCACTGTTATCCCTAACTCTAGTAACAACAGGTGTTAGTTACTCATTATTAGATTATGATGAAAATGATCTTTCGAGTAAATCGAGATTAACTTATAATTATACAAATCTAGAAGAAAAAAATGAACTTTCTATCATTAATTCTAAACCGATGACAGATGCATCTGGAAAGAAATTATCTGGAGATGGAAATGTATTCCAATTTTCAATCGATGGAACGGTTGAAAAGGGAAAAGAAATTCCCTATGAAATCACTGTAGCAAAGGAACCCAATTCTACTCTATCTGGTGATTTTGTAAAACTATATTTAACGGAAGTAGTAGATGGGAAAGAGTACCCAATTTATACAACGGTAAGTCAGGATGGAATTGTAAAGAAGTATAGTGAACTAACTGCTAGTTCTGTGTTAGATACATGGGAAAATAGAATTATATATCAAGGAATTGCAGATTATGGCAATGATGGAAATTTCCACCATGACTATAATGTTCGGATTTGGATTGATGGAGATACAAAAATAGAACCTGAAGCCCTAGCAGACGGAACTCTTGTTTATCCATACCAAAATAAAAAATTTACAATTAAGATCAATGTCAATCAAAAAGAAAATTAACCAAGCAACATTGGTCTTTTTTTTTGTATACTTTTGTATAAATTGTTGACAACAGTAATTCATTCTGAAACAATAAAATTGTCGAAATTTAGCGCGGATAGGGGGGATATAATGGACGCGAACGACAAGAAAAGTCTATGGATAGTAGCTTTTCTTCTAGTACTTTTGGTTGGATTTTTAGTTATGGTTCGGGGATGTGATAAAAAAGAGTTCAAAGATGATGATGAACAAAACATTGTAGAACCAACGCCGACACCGACACCAATAGAAGAACCAGAAACAACGATTCATAATATCGTAGTTTCAAATTTTGAACAGGAAAAAGTAATAGAGGAAACAAAAGAAGAAACTGTAGATTTATCCAAATATTTTTCATCCATTGCTTCTGATTATCAAATAGAAGTTGGGAATGATTCATTTACACTTCCAAAAGTAGAAACAGTAGAGGGAATCTTTTTAAAGGTTGAATACTTTTTCCAAGATTTATATGGAAGTGGTTACCTCAAAACTTCTGAATTTGATACTAGTCGAGTAGGAACGTACAAAATTGTTTATACACTTTCTTATAGACAACAATCACTTACCAAAGAATTCTTTGTAAGTATTTTGGATACCGAACTACCAATTATTGAAGGAATTGTAGAAAAATATGATGTAACTACCGGTATTACAAGTTACGAGCCAGTGAAATCGGGAAGTAAAATCAATCAAGAAATTGGAATATCATTTAGAGATAACTATGCACTTTCCTATGCAGAATACTATAAAGCAAAATATGAAAAAATTGATGGTGTTGATACTATTGAACAAGAAGGAATGCAAGAAATAATCGAGGTTGATTTAGGACAAGGATTATTACTGTCAGAAGAAGGAGAATATCATATTCGAGTGTATGATACCTCAATGAATGTATCTGAATACATTGTAATAATTGATAAAACAAGTCCGGCCCTTCAAGTTAGTACTTCTAGAATTGATAAAAATCACACACTGGTCATGATTGATTCAGACGAGGAAATTGCCCCTCTAGATGGTTGGGTAATTTCAGAGGATGGTCATAGAATTCAAAAAGTTTATGAAAATAGTATGCGAGAAGATGTAACCGTATCAGACATCGCTGGAAATAGTTCTACGATTACAGTAGAAACAGATGATATACAAGTAACGATTCAAGTAGAACAAAATAATCAGCCTACAATGAATCAGGATTTAAATACCAATGGTGGAGATATCAAAGTTAATTTTCAAAGTAATAAAGTAATGGAATTAAGATATTCCATAAACGGTAGTGATTTTACAGTTTACCAACCAGGCGACATTCTAAATGTAGAAGGACGTTATGTATTCCAAGCCGTCTTTGAAGGACAAGTCATGGATAGTTTGGAATTTAACATCTCGAGTATGACAACAGGAAATTAATAACATAAATCAAATAAAAAAGTAAATCAAAAACAAGCAGTCAAAGTGCTTGGGAGTGATTGTCAAAGAATCATATCCTTTTTTCTAAAGATGGTTTTATCAAAATCATCTTTTTCTTTTTTCTACAATATGGTATAATTTCAGTAAGATAGAGGGTGTAAGAATGTTAGGTAGAATTGTTTCGATTGAGGGAAATTATGTAACTGTTGCCTTGGGAATTGATATAGCTTCCCAGACTAGTTTGATTGGAATTCATGTAATATTTGAAGATGACCAAAATAAAATCGTAGGAGAAATCCAAGACATTAGTCAAAAAGAAATGAAAGTTGCAATTGTTGGAGAGATTACAGAAAATTCATTTGATTCCGGTTGCTCCAAACATCCATCATTTAAGTCAATAATTCGAATTATTCGAATGGATGAATTATCTTTGATTCTTGGAGATCAACAAATTAAAGACAATAGTCAAGTATATTTTGGACTTTCGACAGTCTATTCAAACTACCGAGTAAATGTGGATGTGAATAAATTTTTTAGCCACCATTTTGCAATTTTAGGAAATACGGGAAGTGGAAAGAGTTTTACTGTTTCTAGACTGATTCAAAACTTATTTGCGGGAAGTAGTTATGTACCTCTTAATTCTAATATCTTTATATTTGATGCTTATGGAGAATATACGAATGCTTTTTCTGAATTGGAAAAGAAAAATCCAATGATTCGATATAAGGTGATCACAACGGATGTAGAGAGTGGAGGGGGCAACTTATTAAAAATTCCTCTGTGGCTATTAGATACCGATGATTTTGCCCAATTATTAAAAGTAGATAATCCAAACCAATTGCCAATTATTGAAAAAGCTCTTACCTTGGTAAAAGTATTAAATAGTAATAATCCAGATATTCATAAGCATAAAAATGATATCCTCGCTCGGGCAATTCTTGATATCCTTTTAAGTGGAAACGAATCTGGTAAAATCAGAGATCAAATTACAGCTATTCTCACGAATTTTCATACGGATGAATTAAACCTTGAAACAAAAATTTCACAACCAGGATATGTTCGTACCCTAAAACAATGCTTATTTACAGATAAAACAGGAAAAATGCAGGAAATGGAAGCAGTGGTTGATTTAGTTAGTCGATTTGTAGTCGACGGATTAGACCTATCCAAATATAAAAATCAAAATACGGTATTTTCTTTACAAGACTTGGAAAATGCAATGGATTTTGCACTCATTAGCGAGGGAATTTTAAAGAGTAATCGAGTGTTTGACTATGCCAATATTTTAGGTGTACGTCTCCATAGTCTCGCAAATAGCGATGCTGCTAAATATTTTGAATGTACGGAAATGATTTCTAGAGAAATGTTTATTCGAAAACTAATTACTGCATCTGATGGACATAAGGCACAAATTGTTAACTTCAATATTAGTCATGTGGATGACCGCTTAGCCAAAGCAATTACAAAAATTATTTCTAGAATTTTATTTACATTTTCTTTAGAAACAAAGGAAAGAGCAAAAATTCCATTCCACATTATTATAGAAGAAGCACATCGTTACGTACAAAACGATACAGATACTGAAATTTTGGGATATAATATCTTTGACCGAATCACAAAAGAGGGAAGGAAATATGGTGTGATTTTAGGATTAATAACGCAAAGACCTTCTGAGTTATCAGAAACATCTATTTCTCAATGTAGTAATTTCTTAATTCTAAGAACTTTGCATCCAAAAGATTTAACATTTATTAAGAATATGGTTCCAAGCGTCAATAGTGCAATCGTCGAACAACTAAAATTACTACAAGCAGGAAATTGTATTGCGTTTGGTACTGCATTTAAGGTTCCGGTTTCCATAAAATTTGAAAAACCTAGTCCAGAGCCACTGAGTAATAATGCCGATATAAAAGCAGCCTGGTATTAAAATTAAGTAAAATAATCGAAAATTAACTAGAATATCTTTTTCTTTCGGTTGTTTTATGGTACAATAACACATATATAAGATAAAATGGAGGAGAGAAATATGGCACTTGATAAAATTAAAAATTTTTTTGGAGTAACAGAAACGGAGGAAGCAGTCGCTGTAGAAGAGGGTGCAGAAGACGTATATTATAAAGTATCTAAAGCAGAAGTTCAGGAAGCAACTCCTAGTTCAAATAAAATGATCTTGTTTGAACCAAGAGCCTATTCAGAAAGCTCACAGATTGTAGATTATTTAAAATCAAGAAATACAGTCGTAGTCAATTTGAAAAGAGTAACACCAGATCAAGCAAAAAGAATTATCGACTTTTTAACGGGTAGTTTATATGCGATGAATGGAAACTTACAAAAACTCGGAGGAGGAATTTTCTTATGTGCTCCGAACAATGTAAATATTGAAGGTAAGATTTCAGAAGATACAAAGGCGACAACTGCTAGTAAAGGAAAAGCCAAAGAAGAAAAGGAAGACGAGTTTAACTGGTAATTAACAACTTTAGAGGTGGGGGCTATGGAAAAAATCGGAAAAGAACTGTTTGGCTATAAAAGACAAGATGTCAATCAATTAATTGAAGAAACAGTTGTAAAAACAGAAGACTTATTAGAAAAAATTCAAATTCAAGAAGAACAAATAAAATCATTAGAAAAACAAGTGAATTATTACCAAAAACTAGAAGCCAATCTTAGAGGCTTTTTAGAAAATTCAGCGGGAAATCCGATGAAAATTAAAGAAAATGCAATCTCAGAAAGTGAAAAAATTTTAGCGGAAGCAAGGCATAATGCAGACCGTATTATATCGGATGCCATTGAACAATCAGAAAAATTAGAAACAAAAAAAATTGAAATAGAACGTGCTTTACGAAGACACAAAAACCAACTAAGAACAATTGTTGAACAAGAAACAGATATTATGGAACAGATAGAGGATTTGGAAATGGATAATTAACGTTTCTATGTCCTTTTTTAATCGAAGAATTAGGAGGTTTCTATGAGAGGTAGTAGAAGGAAGAATAAAGAACATGGATTTACTTTAGTCGAGTTACTAGCGGCAATTGCGATACTTGCTGTTCTTTTAGGAATTGCGATTCCTGCCTATAGTGTTTATGTACATTCCTCTAGAAATAAGACCTATAAAACGGCAGAAGATTCATTAAGAGTCGCAGCTGGAGATGCCCTGACGCACTGTATGACTGCTCCAACTGATGAAATGATTACTTTCTGCAGTGTACATGATGCACCAGCCAATCAATATGAGTATGATGTAATGACGGGAAGCGACCTGATTAAGTTTAATTATATTGATCCCATTATGGATCCAGCAGATACATCGAGAGCCTGTGATATGGATAAATCCTATGTCTATATTTCAAATAAAGCAAATACAGAGGAAGAAAATAATAATGAATTTGTCTATAAAGTTTGTTTAATTTGTGGAGATCGAAAAAGCAAAGACTGCAGGGATGATATTATATCTGGAATCGAAACGGATTGGGAAACTAGTTGTAAAATCTCTTATGATGCCTCAGGAAGTACTAGTTATGATGGAAAGTGGACCGACCAAGATCTATATCTAAACTTTTCATCTAGTGGAAACTATAAGTATGGAATTAACCAGTACCGATATCAAATCGGAGATGAGAAATGGAACTCTATGAGAGCCGTAGATGATAAGGCAAGTATTCGTTTAACGAGAACGATTGGGGAAAAAGCTATCAATGTAGAAGCTTATGATGGAACCAATCAACAGGCAAAAACAATTTGTACAAGTAGTGGCGGGACTACCATCAAATTAGATAAAACGGTAATCAGAGGAGTAGAAATTATTGGAAAAGAAACAGATGGAACGGTTGTTAAAAATAATGAATGGGCAAAAACAGATCTTACCTTGACTGCCGTTGTAAATCCTAGAACTTGTGCGAGTGAATATCAATATATCTGGTATAAAGATGGAGTGGTGATTCCAGATGAGACAGGAAGCAGTTATCTTGCAAAAGATTGGGGAAACTATAAAGTTGAAGTAACGAATGGTGTTGGAAAGCAACATGTGACATCTCAGGATTTTGTAGTAAAAATAGATCGGAAAGCGCCTACTTGTTCCTTGACTGTTTCTGGTACCTTATCCGGAGATTGGTATATTGGAGATGTCAACATTGCATTTAAAGAAATGAATGACTTAGAGGAAAATGGAGTCATGGGTAGTGGAATTGAGAAAAATGATTTAAGCCATGTAGTAATTAAAACAGACACGGAATTAACGACAGTAACAGGAACTGTGATTGATGGAGTCGGAAGAAAGGGAACTTGTAGCGCTGCAATCAAAAGAGATGCGAAAACTCCTGCGAGTGAACCTAAAAAATCTCCTCTACCACTTGGAAATGGGAACTATAATTTTAAAGATAATGTAGATCCTGGATTTGGTCCTTCCGGGGGAACCCTTGTTTGCAATCCTGCAACTAGTAGAAAAACAGGAACTTATCAAGTAACTTGTACCGCAACTTCCAATGCAAATAAAAAGTCAACAACATTCTCCTTCACTGTACAGCATAGTTATCCTGCAACGAAAGTAAAAAAGACTTGTACGAAGGAAACAAACTGTAGAGAGGAAGAGTACTGTACAAAAAATGAACCATGTGACCCATGGCGTTGTGAAGGTTGCTCATGGCCAGGATCTTGTTGTGTTCAGTATCATAATTCTACCTGTTGTGTTGGAACTGTCATAAAACAAAGAGTATGTGACAAGAAGAGTTATGATTGCTCATATTATAGTTGTCCACAGGGTGGAACACTAAATGGTAGAACATGTAACTATTAGGAGGAAATATGAAGAAAAAAATGGGAATCTTTCTTTTAGTGTTAGGAATTTTACTCATTGTAGGCGGAATTATATATAGTATTGTCATGGGAAATCAAGATCAATCAAAATCAAAAAAGGAAGATGAAAAGATAACGGTAGACGGTAGTTATACATGTAATTTAAAAGAAAAACAATTTGAGACAGAGGATGGTTCTATGGTAACCGCTACTGAGACATATGATTTTAGTTACAGTAATAAAGAAATTCGATATGCTAGTATTACTACCAGTTATAAATTTCTAGACTTAAACTCTTACCATAATTTTGTATGGTCAGATAAGAATAGTAGTTCCGCTCCCAATCGTACTTTAGAAAATGAAGAAAAGTTAGAGAAACAATATCAATGGCTCATTACAATTCAAAAGGAAAATGATTACTATGATATTAAAGATTATATCAATCAACTTAGTAATATGGGATATACGTGTAAAGAAAAATAAAATCTACAGGATTTACTTGTAGATTTTTCTTTACTTTTATCCATCTTTTGATTATTATATAAGAAAATGGTTTTTGGAGGTAGAAGTATGGCATATACAAAGGAAATACGAGAACGGGTACTAAGAGAATTAGAATCTGGAGTCTCTGCAGGAACAATTAGTAGAACTTATCAAATCTCAATACCTACGATTTATAATTGGAAAAATAAGTATTTAAGTGATTTGAACTTCGCAGAAGAAACAGTAAGTAAAGAAGAAGATCAAGCGATAGATAATCTGTCAAAATTAGCGACTGAAGATACAGAAGACGATAAAAATAACCTACAAGAAAATGAAACTTTATCAGTAGAAGAAATAGTTCATAAGATTGTTTCTCTGAAGCAGAATGATTCGCTAGAAGAAGCATTAAGTATGTGTAACCATCCATCATATAAAGATCACCCAAATATTTTATTTCAAAAAGTTGATATTCTACTTTTAATTGCAATTAGAGATAAAGATATAGAAAAGGCAACAGAGGCTTATAAGATGTGTAAAGTTTTTGAGTTAGAGGATGAGAGATTTACAGGCAGATTGTATAAAATTTTAAACGAATTTCCTGCCTTAAAGATAGAAGAGTTTCCTATTTTAAAATTAAGTATAGAAGAATTAAATTCTATGGATTTGACAAAATTAGTTCCACAACTCCAACAATTATTTAAAGCTAAATGCTTGGAAGAAGTACTTCATATATGTAATCATTTGACTCGTCAGGATAATCCACATATACTTGCGGAAAAGGCAAAAACTCTATTTTACTTAGGAAGAAACAATCAAGATGTGGAGAAAGTGAAAGAATCTTATGCAATTTGTCAAAGGATAAAAGTTAGGGTAAACCTTACCTATTTAATAGAAAAGATAGAAACTGAATTTCCAGATGTTGATTGGTCATTATATCAATTGGAAGTTCTAGGAACTCTAAGTCGCGAAGAACTTAGAGAAATGCCTATGCCAGAATTCAATAAACAACTTCGACTATTAGTTACTTCTGGAAATTTGGAAGAAGCAATCAATATCATTGATGAGTCATCTTATCGAAATAATCCAAACATTGTCCAACAAAAGGTAAAGGCTTTATTTATTCTAGGAAAAAAGAACAATGATATGGAAAGAATCAATGAGTGTTATAGAATTTGCTTAAGGTTCAAAGAAAATCCACATTTTCAATACTATATGGGAAAGATACAAAGTGAATTTTCAGAGATTGATTGGTCCTCATGTCAACCACAAGAAGATTTGAAAACTTCTGAAATTAAAACTAAAAAAGATTGTAATGATCTAATCAAAGAGCTTTTAATGAAAATTCATTGTGATTTTATAACTGCTTCTGAAATTGAGACTGCAGAAATAGACGAATGGTATAAGGACTTACTCATGCTTGCTTTTTCACACAAGAAGTCTAGAGAAAATGCACTTGTTTTGGCAAAGAAATTAAAAGCAAAGTACTGTCAAGATGAATCAAATAAACAAAAAATTAAAATCTTAAATAAACTGTTAGAACGTATTAAAGTCAAAAAAGGAATTTCCTTTGATGTAAATGATTACATCCCATACTTACCAGCATATTTTGATTTTAATTTAGTAAGTCAAATATTAAAGGAAAAAGAGTTAAAAGAAAATCAAGAGGTAATCGAAAAGCCTAAGGCTGTTCAAAATTTGCAAATAGCGGCACCAGTTCCAGATTCCACTCGACTCAACAAGAAGCCAGAAAAAAGAATGATCGTTGTGGAAGGAAAGCCAGTAACTGCAAGATATCAACAAATAACTTCATCTACTCAAGGGATATCTTCCGAGAAAACAAAAAAATTAAAAATCAAAGATGTCTTTGAACCTGAAATATTTGAAATTGGAAAACTATTATATGTACAGATGCAGAGACCTAGAAATGTAAAGCGTGGTAGTAGAGCCTGGGATACTTTAGAATTATTAAAAGAAAAAAGTGCTAGCGATGAATGGGCAGTTCGAAGCATGCTTTCTCTGATTGCTACTTTAGATATAGAAACGAATTGGGAAAGAAATAATCGAATCATTCAAGAATTAGAAGAAAGAAGCAATCAACGAATGAAAGAACATGAACAACAAAAGATAAAAAATATTGGAGTTAATAATTGAAATAGAAAAAAAACTATGATATAGTAATAACAATAAAACAAGTGAGAAAGACGGAATCATTTGGAATTGAAAGAGAGTTCCTTGAATTGGTGAGAGAGGAATCAAGAAAGAATGATTTAAATCACTTTTGAGTTTGTGCTTTATGGATAAGATAAAGTCGGGTCATTTCCGTTAAAGATAATGAGATAAGTTTATACTTATAAATTAAGGTGGTACCACGAGTTATGTCGTCCTTTGGCATAATTTGTGGTTTATTTTTTGAAAAAATTTATTAAAAGGAGGATTTTTAAATATGTTAAAAGAATTATCAAAAGAAAAAACAAGTGAAGTGGAACAAAAACAAATGGAGAGTTTTTTAAAAAGCAATATTTTACAGAAATCTATTGATCAAAGAAAAGATTACTTTGTCTTTTATGATGGACCAGCAACGGCAAATGGAATGCCAGGAATTCATCATATGCTTGCGAAACTTTTAAAAGATTCCGTTTGTAAATATAAGACAATGAAAGGATACAAAGTTTTACGTAAAGTAGGATGGGATACTCATGGACTTCCAGTAGAAGTTCAAGTAGAAAAAGAACTTGGATTCGAGGGGAAAACCGATATTGAAAAATATGGAATTAAAGAATTCAATGAGAAATGTCGTGAATCTGTTTGGAAAAATGAGGCATCCTTTAGAGATTTTACAAATAAAATGGGTCAGTTTATTGACTTAGAAAATCCATATATTACTTATGACAATAATTATATTGAAACGGAGTGGTGGATTCTAAAGAAATTCTTTGAAGAAGGATTAATTTACGATGGATTAAAAATTCTTCCATATTGTCCAAGATGCGGAACAGGTCTTGCATCTCACGAGGTAGCACAAGGATATAAAGAAATTAGTGTCAATACAGTGACCGTTCCTTTTAAAATGAAAGATGAAGAAAACACATATTTATTAATTTGGACAACGACTCCTTGGACCTTAATTTCCAATGTAGCAGCTTGTGTCAATCCAAAAGAAAAATATGTAAAATGTTTATCAAAGGGATACCATTTCATTGTCGCAGAAAAACTGGCACATAAAGTGTTAGGGGATGATTTTGAAGTTGTCGAAGAATATACGGGAAAAGATTTAGAATACCGTGAATACGAACAATTCTTACCATTCCTAAAAGTAAATAAAAAAGCCTTCTTTATCACATGTGCAGATTATGTAACCATGGAAGATGGAACGGGAATTGTTCATATCGCACCGGCTTTTGGACAAGATGACTATGAAGTAGGATTACAATACGACTTGCCAGTATTAAATCCAGTCGATGAAAATGGTTGTTATACAGAAGGACCTTGGAAGGGTAGACTCGTAGTAGATAGTGAATTAGAAGTTGAAATTATCAAATACTTATCAGGGGAAGATAAACTCTTTAAAAAGCAAAAAATGGAACACAACTATCCACATTGTTGGAGATGTAAGACTCCACTTGTTTACTATTCAAAACCAAGCCTTTATATCAAAACAACTGCTTTTAAAGATAAGATTATCGAGGCTAATAATTCTGTCAATTGGTATCCAGAATATGTGGGAGAAAAGAGATTTGGAAATTGGCTTGAAAATATGAATGACTGGGCAATTTCTAGGAATCGTTATTGGGGAACCCCAATTCCATTATGGAGATGTAGTTGTGGACATGATGAAATGATTGGTTCTAGGAAAGAATTAGTAGAAAAATCAATCGAGAAGATTGATGAGTCAATTGAACTTCATAGACCATTCGTAGATGATATTCATATCAAATGTCCAGAATGTGGAAAAGAAATGTCACGTGTCAAAGAAGTCATGGATTGTTGGTTTGATAGTGGTGCGATGCCATTTGCACAATACCATTATCCATTTGAAAATAAAGAACTCTTCGAAAAACAATTTCCAGCAGATTTTATCTGTGAGGGAATTGATCAAACACGTGGATGGTTCTATTCATTAATTGTAATTTCTACCTTTATTAAAGGATGTAGTCCTTATAAGAATGTACTTGTCAATGACTTACTTTTAGATAAGTTCGGACAAAAGATGCATAAATCCAAAGGAAATGCAGTAGAACCATTCTCAATTATCGAAAAGTATGGGGCAGATGCAACGAGATGGTATATGTTATCAGTATCTCCGGTATGGACACCGTTAAAGTTTGATGAAGAAGGAATCAAAGAAGTACAATCTAAGTTCTTTAATACATTAAAAAATACATATACTTTCTTTGAACTTTACGCAAATACAGATAAAGTAGATATTAAGAAATGTAAAGTAAATTACAATGATTTAGAAGAGATTGATTGGTGGTTATTATCAAAATATAATAAACTTGTCAAATATACAACAGCTGCGATGGATGAATATGATTTAAATAAAGCAGTGCGTTTAATCAATCAATTTGTAAATGAAGAATTATCTAATTGGTATATCAGAAGAAATCGTAGACGTTTCTGGAAGGGAGAATTAGATACTTCTAAAAAGGCAGTATATCAAACAACTTACGAAGTATTGGTTGGAGTATGTAAATTAGTCGCACCAATCGCACCTTTCCTAGCAGATGAAATTTATACGAATCTAACAGGAGAAGAGAGTGTGCATTTAGCGGATTATCCAGTATGTAATGACTCTTATATTCAAGAAGAAATCGAGTATCGAATGGACTTGGTAAGAGATTTAATCTCTCTAGGAAGAAATGCAAGAGAAGAAGCTAAAATCAAGGTTCGTCAACCAATCGGAGAAATTATCCTAGATGGAAAAATAGAAGATACCATTTCAGATATGGTTGATTTAATGAAAGAAGAGCTAAATGTCAAGGATGTCATATTTAAAGAAGACTTATCTGATTACATGAACTACGAAGTAAAACCAAACTTTAAAATTTGTGGAAAATTATTTGGAGCCAATATCAAAGAATTTAGTCAAAAACTATCTAACTTAGAAGCAGAAAAGATTACTACTTTAGATCATGGGGATTCTATTAAAATGGAAGTAGGAAATGAAGAATTTGAGATTACACCAGAAATGGTAGAAATCAGAGTTTCTTCCAAAGAAGGATTTAATGCATCTCATGAAGGAAGTAACTTTATTGTCTTAAATACAACATTAACAGAGGAGCTTTTAAATGAAGGAATCGTTCGCGAACTAATCAGTAAAGTACAAAATTTAAGAAAGAGTAAAGACTTTGATATTACAGACCGAATTCATATCTATTATGAAGGACCAAAAGAATTTACAAAGGCAATTTCTAGTCTTTTAGACTTAATTCAAGATGAAACATTGGCATTATCCATTGAAGAAAAGAAAAATGAAGGAGAAATTTATAATTTAAACGGACTAGATGTTCAATTAGATGTAGAAAGAGTTTAAGAAAGACCGTTAGGGTTTTTCTTTTTTTTGAAAAAAAGGGATATTTTAAAATAAATTCTATAAAATATAATGAATCATTCTTAGTAACTTATGTTATAATTAAAAAACAAAGGTAGTGGATAGTATGAGTAAATTAGTTTGTCAAAACTGTGGATATGAAAACAAAAGTACCATGAAATTTTGTATTAACTGTGGAACAAAGTTAGAAAAAGAAACAATTTCTGTGAAAAAAGAAGAGACCGAGAATCGTTTTTGTGAAGAGTGTGGACATCCAGTGAAACCAGGGGAAGTATTTTGTGAAAATTGTGGAAATAAAATTTTAAAAGAAGAAGAAAACGAGAAAGAAGAAGTAGTTGAAGACGAAGAGGAAGAAGAGTCAGAGGAAGATTCAGTAGAAGAGGACGTTGAAACAGGAGAACCATTAGAATCCGAGGAGCAGGAAGTAGAGGATTCTAAAGAGGATGGGAAGAAGATTTGCGAAAATTGCGGGAAAGAATTAAAAAAGATGCAAGACTTTTGCCCAGTCTGTGGAACAAAATTTGAATCAAAATTAGAAGAAAAGAAAGAAGAACCAAAGAAAACCAAACAAGAAGATTCCAAGAATTTAGAAGAGGAAGTTTTTAAAACAGAAGAAGAAAGTGAATTTGTCTTCTGCATTGAGTGTGGAAATCAATTGAATGTAAATCAAGAATTTTGTCCAAAATGCGGTGCCAAAGTCATGGAATTAGATCAAGAAGAAGTAGTGGAAGACTCTGTGGAGGAAGAACTTCCAGAAGAATCTACTAAAGTAGATGAAATGGAAGATAAAGTAGAAGAACAGGAAGAAAATCCAGAAATTGAACCAGAAGAAGAAATAGAAGAAGAGATAGAGTCGGAAAAAGAAGTAGAAGATACAGAAAAGGTAGAAGAATCTATTTCAGAAAATGACAAGGAAGAAACTTCTAAAAAACAAGAACAAGCATACTGTATAGAATGTGGAAAAAAACTAAAGAAGGGGCAAGATTTCTGTGTTCATTGTGGTGCTAAAGTAGGGGGAACCGTAGAAGAGAAAATTGTAAAACCCCAAGAAGAAAAATCGAATAAAAAGAAAATTTTAATACTTTTACTGTTATTATTGATTGCTGCTTGTGTAGTAGTATGCGTTATCTGGAAGCCATGGGAAAAGACAACTAAGAAAAATGAGAAAAAACCGGAGCAGAAGGAAGTTTTAGTTACAGTTCCATCTGTCGTAGATAAGACTCAAAAAGAAGCAATCGAAATATTAGAAGACCTATCGCTAAAAGTAAAAATAGAAGAAGTAGAAACGGAAGACTCAGAAAAAGTAGGAATTGTATTTGAACAAGAACCAATGGATAAGAAAGTAAAAAAGAATAGTGAAGTGCTCATCAAAGTATATATTTCTATGGAGAAAGTAGAAATGGTTCCGGTAGTTGGAGAAAACTTAGAGGATGCAACAAAAAAACTAGAAGCCATCGGAGTAGCAACAAAAATCATTGAACAATCGAGTGATACAGTAGAAAAAGGAAAAGTTATTTCTCAAGAAGTATCAGAAGGAGAAAATATTTCCAAAGGAAGTACAGTGACAATTACAGTAAGTACTGGAAAAGAAGAAAAAGAAGAGGAAAAGGAACAGCCAAAAGAAACAAACACACCGAAAAATACTCCAAAACCTACATCAACTCCGACACCAACCTCGAAGGCTACTTCTACCCCAAAACCAACTTCCACCCCTAAATCGACTCCCACTCCTAAATCAACTCCAAAAGCTAATTGGTCAAATTGGACTGCATCGCTTCCGAGTAATGTAAATAGCAACAAATATGAAATTGAAACCAAAGTACAATATCGTTCTAGAAATAAGGAAACAACGACCTCTACATCACCTTCTTTATCTGGATGGACCCATTATGATACAAAAGCAGAACCGATTTATTCCAATCCTAAAACTGCGAATGTGAGTTCCTATGACTACAATTCATTTAAGAAAAATACAAATAATCAAATTATATCAGAAGAAGTGCTGAATATGGATATTATTTATCTTTATTGTAAAAATAGTAATGGTAATACAACAATAAATAGGGATAAAACCTGTCCTTCAGGGTATTCTATGATGGCTGCTAAACAATTTAAGCAAGAAGGGATAGATAACTCTATAGTTGGTACATATATTACAAGAGAAAATATGAGTGTTTTAGTTTCTAGGGTAACTCCCTCAGATAGAAAAATTACATATAAGGAAAAAACGGGTGACAGGTATACATATTATTACTATCGCTGGGGTTCTTGGGGTTCATGGCAAGACAATCAAATTGCATCCAATGACTCAACGGAAGTCTCTACGAGAACGATGTACCGTTATCGAGCTAAATAAAATGTAAAACTAAAAAAAGTAATAGAACTCTATTGCTTTTTTTTCGATTTTTTAGTATATTATAAGCGTACCTTTTCTAGGACTTGGAGAAAATTCCGACCAATTCTTGGTAAAGGCAAATATTATAATAGGAGGAATTCATATGGCTTTAACAAAGGAAAAAAAAGAAGAGATTGTTAAAAAGTATGCTAGAGGAGAGAAAGATACTGGATCTGCAGAAGTACAAATTGCAATTTTAACAGAAGAAATTAAAGAGTTAACAGAGCATTTAAAAGTACATACACATGATCATCACTCTCGTCGTGGACTTCTTAAAAAAGTTGGACAAAGAAGAAGTATGTTAAATTATTTAGCTAAAAAAGATGTTCAAAGATATAGAGAAGTCGTTAAGAGTTTAGGATTAAGAAAATAATAAAAGATATGGGCACTAATTTTTTAGTGCTCTTATTTTTGAAAAAAACAAGTTAGGGGGACTTACAATGAATTTAAGTAATGTATATGTAGGAGTATATAAAAATAGTGATAAGGAAACTTTGTTTTATCAGAAAACTTTAATGCGATATATAGATTTAATGCAGAAGAATCGGGAAGTTTATGCAAGTGAAATTAATTTAGATTCACTGATCTCATTTCAAGATGCAATTCCTATGAAAAGTACAAAACTAGAAATCAAAGGTATTATCAACGTATCTATTGATGATGAAGAACCAAGAAAGAAACATATTATAAAAGCATATCTGAATGATAGGAAAAAAATCATATCATTAGATCAGGTATCTATTAGTGATATTTATAGAGTAAAGGAAATCTTAAATCGTGATATTCGAAATGACAAAAATCAAGGATTAATGAGTGCCGATTGTTATACAACGTTTAGGGGAGTTTTAATTAAACAGGGTGCTTTATTAATTAATGAAGGGGAGTTCTTTAAAGATATGGAGCATTCCATTATTGTAAAGCGAAACCAATACCCAGAAGTAGGAGAACTTGTAGTCATTGAAAATGATCAGTTGATATTAGCACCATCTTCAAAAACTAGAACTGAAAAGATGCAACCATTTACATCTATAGTTCCAATGACATCAAAAGCCCCTAAAGAAAAAATTCTAACAGAGTATAGGAAATATATGATATGAGTGATGTAAAAACTACCATAACTACCGTACATGGAAATACGATTGATCTTTTAAATATCAAAGAAGAAGATATTCAATTAGAAGATATCAGCCTTTCTTTGGCACAGGCTCGCTGTTATTTAGGAAGTAATGCTCCATCTTATAGTATTGCACAGCACTCTTTGAACTGTTCAAAAGTTGCAAGGGAAAAATATGATGAAAGAATGGGACTTTATTTATTACTTCATGATGCCAAAAGTGCTTATATTTCAAATATTGAGTCACTGAAAACAATAGTAACAGAAGTAAGGTTGTTAGAAAAAAATATCGAAATGGCAATTTATCATCATTTTGGATTAGAGTATCCTGATTTTGAACTTGGATATCCTAATAGACTTTATATGGAAAGAATCGCAGAAATAGATTGTGGAATCTTGGCAAATGAGATTCCATCAGTCATGCCTCAGTTTGTAGGGCTGATTCCCAAAGAAATGTTGCCTTATCCGATGGAACTTGATTTTAGAGAGCACCCAGTAGAGGATATAAAAGAAGAATATGAAGATACACTAAATTATTTAGTTAAGAAAATATAGGAGGTATTATGAAAAAAACATATGAACTTGATTTTAGGGGGAAAAAATTAGTCGTTGAACATGGAGAGGTAGCGAAGCAAGCAGATGGTGCAGTCCTTGTTCGTTATGGGGATACTGTGATTTTATCAACAGTAGTTGTGAGTAAAACAGCCAATGTCTTATCGGACTTTTTTCCATTAATGGTTTTATATAATGAAAAGTTGTATGCTGTTGGAAAAATTCCAGGGGGATTCATTAAACGTGAAGGACGTCCAACAGAAAAGGGTACTTTGGCCGCTAGAATGATTGACCGTCCAATGAGACCGATGTTTCCTGAGAATTTTAAAAATGAAGTACAAGTTGTCAATACTGTATTATCCGTCGATCCAGACTACTCACCAGAATTAACTGCTATGTTTGGTTCAAGTCTAGCAACCTGTATTAGTAAAATTCCATTTGATGGACCAATCGCGGGTGTAAAGGTGGGACATGTAAATGGAAAATTCATTATTAACCCAACACCAGAAGAGTTAGAAATATCTGATTTAGATCTAACTGTTGCCGGTACCAAGCATGCAATTAACATGGTAGAAGCAGGTGCAAAACAAGTCAGTGAAGAACTCATGTTAGAAGCATTGATGTTTGGACATGATGCAATTAAAGAATTAGTTGCCTTCCAAGAGAAAATTATTGAGGAAATTGGCGAAGAAAAAATGGCCTATGATGTCTTAGAAATTACAGATGAATTAAGAACTGAGGTAAGAAATCTCGCTGAAGATAAATTAAACAAGGCCCTTAGAATTAAAGATAAGTTAGAAAAGTATGCTGCAATTGATCAAGTGAAGGAAGAAATCGTTGAAAAATACACGAAGGAAAATGAAGATAGCCTAAAAGAAAAAGAATTAGTAGAATTAACTACGAAAGTAAAATTAGTATTAGAAGAAATCGAATACGAAATTTTCCGTCAAATCGTAGTCAAAGAAAAAACACGTGCAGATGGAAGAAAGATGGATGAGATTCGTCCATTATCTACGGATATTGACCTACTTCCAAGAACTCATGGGTCTGCTTTATTTACAAGAGGAGAAACACAGGCACTTGCCATTACTACGCTCGGTGCTTTAGGAGAACATCAAATTTTAGATGGACTGGATATGGAGACTGAAAAAAGATTTATGTTACATTATAATTTCCCAGCTTTCTCAGTAGGTGAAACTGGTAGATATGGTTCTCCAGGAAGAAGAGAAATTGGTCATGGTGCCCTAGGGGAAAGAGCACTCCTTCAAGTAATGCCAACGGAAGAAGAATTCCCATATACGGTTCGTGTTGTTTCTGAAATTTTGGAAAGTAACGGTTCTAGTAGTCAAGCAACCATTTGTGCAGGATGTATGAGTCTAATGGCTGCAGGAGTTCCAATCAAAGCCCCAGTCGCAGGAATTGCAATGGGATTAATCACAAAGGACGATGACTATACAATTCTAACGGATATTCAAGGAATGGAAGATCATCTAGGGGATATGGACTTTAAAGTTGCAGGAACCAAAGATGGTATTACTGCGTTACAAATGGATATTAAGATTAAGGGAATTACGAAAGATATTCTAAAAGAAGCATTAGAACAAGCTAAAAAAGCACGCTTTGAAATCTTAGATACCATTCAAAAACAAATTAAGGAACCTAGAAAAGAAGTAAGTAAATACGCACCTAAGACAGAAATATTTATGATTAAACCTGAAAAAGTGAAAGATGTTATCGGTCGTGGCGGAGAAATGATTACAAAAATTATTTGTGATGCTTCCAATGTAACGACTGTTACCGATATCAATGCAGTAAAAGTAGACTTGGGAGACGATGGTAAAGTTGTGATTTATCACTCAGATCAAGAAGTAATCAATAAAACGAGAGATATGATTTTAGAAGTCGTACGTGAAGTAGAAGAAGGAGAAATCTATCCTGCCAAAGTAGTAAAGATAGAAGACTTCGGATGCTTTGTACAAGTATGGCCAGGATGTGAAGGATTAGTTCATGTATCAGAACTTGCTCATGAACGTGTGAAAGAAGTAAAAGATGTTGTTTCCTTAGGAGATGAAATCGTTGTAAAATGTCTTGGATTAGATAAGAGAGGAAGATTAAACTTCTCTAGAAAACAGGCAATGCCAGCGCCTAAGAAACAAGAAAAAAATGAAAAAGAAGAGAAAAAATCTAAAAAGGAAACAAAGGTAGAAGAATAACAGTGTCAGTTTTAAATCCAACGAATCTTTCTATTAATCGAGATTTTATTTTCTATTGTGATCATTATGCTTATCATCTAACCAAAAAGGAATATATGCCAGATATTGTAATTTAAGGATTAAAACCCTTGTGTGGAGAAAACAGTAAGTGTGTAGATGATACAAGAAAGGCAATTTACTTTTTTGATAAATTACGGTTTCTCTATGACTGGGTCGATGTTTTATATTCTAGAGATGATGCGGACCAATTGGAATTATTAAGATTTAATTTAAAGAGAAGAAAATATCATATGTTAAGCCAATGTGAAGGATACTTAGAAAGAAAAATTTCACCAGAGAAAATAGAATATGCCGTTTTATCAGATTCAAGATTAAAATGGAAAAGTTTACCATTATATGAAGTTTCAATGAACTAGAGTTTAGACACTCTAGTTTTTTGATTAAAAGTTAAAAAAGTATCTTTTTAAAAATTGAAATAGAAATAGGAACTGAATTTGGAGTTTTCATTGGATAAATCCTGAAAATTCATCCTATTTTTTTGTATAAAATTCTCTTTTTACTTATTTTACAATCTATTTTTTGTCTGTTATAGTAATTCCATCCCGTGTTAAAAATCATTAAAATTTGAAAGGAAGGACCATATGACAGAAGAAATAAAATGTAGATTGAATTTACCAATGAGTGATGAATATATTTATAAGTTAAGTGACAGAAAAGAAGGAGAACCATTTCC
>DLAC01000047.1 GCA_002493865.1 Caryophanales bacterium UBA7057 | reverse complement strand
AGCATCTAAGTGTGAAGCCCACCTTAAGATAAGATATCCCATACTGTAAAGTAGTAAGATTCCAGGAAGACGACCTGGTAGATAGGCTGGAGGTGGAAGTACAGTAATGTATGTAGCTGACCAGTACTAATAGATCGAGGGCTTAACCACGAAAGGTTTACCCGAGAGGATTTGATATATTTATCTATGTATTTTTGAGTGTGCTAGAAAGTACACAAAGAATTTCTGGTGACTATGACCTAAAGGGAAATACCTGTACCCATGCCGAACACAGAAGTCAAGCCTTTAGGTGCCGAAAATACTTGCGAGTTTCCTTGCTGGGAAGATAGGTTGTTGCCAGTTTTTTTATTTTTATAACATAAGAAAAGGAAATCAGAGAATAAATTTTATATTTATTTTGTGATTTCTTTTTTTTGTAAAAAATTATTGATAAAAAATTTTCTTGTGATAAAATATAAAAATATGGTACGAAAGATGTAAAATTTAAGCAAACAATTAGGAGATAAAAATGTCAATAGAGCTAGATTTTGTAAAGCAATTAACAACTACAAAAGCCGTAAAAGAAGGAGCTGAATTAATAGATAAAAAGCATATAAAGGAAACCTACAATTCGCTAGTAGATTCGCCTTTTTTATTTGGAAAAAGTAGAGCAGAATTCGAAAAACTAGAAGATAAAATTAAATTGAAATTCTCATATTTATCATTAATAAAGATTCTAGAAGATTATAGCGAGGATTATGAAGTAGATAAGGCTGATTTAAGAGATAAAGCAAATCAAATATTGGAAAGTGCAAAATCATATAAAGAAGTTTTAAGAGAAAAAAATAAAAGTAAATGCATTTATATAAATCCTTATCAAAACTTGCTTTTAGGAAATTCAGCAACAAAAGTAGATATTATTAGAGGGTATGAAAGACAGTTATCTGTAATTAGTAAAATGCTTGACTTAGAACTTACTAAAAAAGATATTGATCCACGAGAACTAATAGAATCATATTCCACTTTTCTGCTACAAATGCAATCATTTCAGATATTATTAAATCCAATAGAAAAAAGACAAGTTGATGAAGAAATTTTAATTAATTTCAATCCTAACCAAGAAAATTTATATACAAGAACAGGAATTGAAGATTTATCTTATATACCAGAAAAAAATGGAAACATATATAAAATGGCCAATAGATTTAATGATGTTATTTTATTTCAAAAAATCGGTACATTAGGCTACGGCAATTTCGGACAAAAATTTGGAAATTTTTCATTCAAAGATAATTCAACATTACAACACTACAGAATCAAAAAAGAATACTATAGTATGACGCCAAATGAAAATGAAGTACCAGAAAAAGAATACGATATATTTACATATCTTAATATATCGCAATTAACTAGTGATCCTGAGTTTACTGCATTACATGCTGATATACTATTTTCAGATTATAATATGCAAGAAGCTGAATTACATAATGGGGGATATATCGGAGAAATTGTGCAAAATGATAAAGGAAAATATGATGTATACCACTATGAAGAAAAATTATGTGCATGTAAGGAATACGAAAGGCGTACAAAATATATGTAATAAATATTTTAGAAGGTGATTAAAATGTCAAAGAAAATGTGGAAGGCAGGAACTTTTGTATATCCGATACCAGCCGTAATGGTATCATGTGGAGATATGGAAAAATCAAACATAATTACAGTTGCTTGGACAGGCATATTAAATACAAATCCAGCAAAAGTATATATTTCTGTAAGACCTGAAAGATACTCATATAACATTATAAAAGAAAATGGAGAATTTGTTATAAATTTAACAAATAAGCAATTAGCTTATGCAACAGATTGGTGTGGTGTAAAAACAGGAGCAAAAGTGGACAAGTTTAAAGAAATGAGATTAACAAAAGAAAAATGTAACTTTGTTAATTGTCCTGCAATAAAAGAATCACCAGTATCTATTGAATGTAAAGTAGATAAAATAGTTGAAATGGGTTCACATCACATGTTTGTAGCAGATGTACTATCGATAGATGCAGACGAAAAATACATAGATGAAAAAGGTACCTTTGACATTAGTAAATGTAATTTAATTGCGTATGCAAACGGTGGATATTATGAGTTAGGACACAAAATAGGCAAGTTTGGATTTTCAGTTGCAAAAAAGCAAAAAAAGAAGTAAAAAATTTCCTAAATTATTGACAACCACTAAGCTTTGTAATATAATATCTAAGCATGATTTATTTCATGCATCACATCGTTAAATAAATAAAATAAAACTTCACAAAAATAAAACGGAGGTGTAGTAGATGGCAGCAAAAGGACCTAGAGAATCTATAACATTAGAATGCACAGAATGTAAGAGAAGAAATTACATGACTGAAAAGAACAAGAGAAACAACACTGATAGATTAGAAATTGTTAAATATTGCAGATTTTGCAAAAAACGTACGACACACAAAGAAACAAAATAATCCTTTAGGGAGGAAAAAGAATGGCTAAAGATACAAAAAATAAAGTAAAAAGTGAAAAGAAAGAAAAGAAAACTTTCTTTAAAGATTTTAAAGCAGAACTAAAAAAAGTTACTTGGCCAACAATGAAACAACTTGCACAAAAGACGGCCGTTGTTATTGCTATAGTATTAATTATATCTGCTATTGTATTTGTGTTAGATTTTGCTTTTGAAAAAGGTTATGATTTTATCATAACTGAATCATCAAAAATGATAAACAAAGATAACAATACAAATACTACAACAGATGAAAATCAAAATGTAACATCAAATGAAACAACAAATAATGTTGAAGGAAATAATGATGGTGAAGTAAATAACAATACAACAGATGGAGAAGTTACTGCTGAATAATATCTAAATAAAGGAGGCTACAAAAATGTCTCAAGTTGATAATAGCTTAGAGCCAAAATGGTATGTAGTTCATACATATTCTGGATATGAAAACAAAGTAAAAACTGACCTTGAAAAAACTATAAAAAATAGAGAGTTAGAAGATTTCTTCTTTAATATAGTTGTTCCAATGGAAGAACAAGTTGAAATTAAAGATGGAAAAAGAAAAACAAATCTAAAAAAAGTATTTCCTGGATATGTTTTAGTAAAAATGATAGTAACAGAAGAATCTTGGTATATCGTTAGAAATACTAGAGGTGTTACAGGCTTTGTTGGTTCAGGAACAGACCCTATTCCACTTACTGATGAAGAAATCAGAAATATGGGATTTGATGATGTTCCAGTTAATATAGATTACGACGTTAATGATAACGTAAGAGTTATGAACGGACCATTAGAAAACTTCATTGGTGTAGTACAAGAAATTAACAAAGAAAAGAACAAGGTAAAAGTTTTAGTTTCTATGTTT
>DLAC01000028.1:5726-21830 GCA_002493865.1 Caryophanales bacterium UBA7057 | reverse complement strand
TAAAAAAAACGTAAATTTTTAGAGTAAAGTCCGCTTTTTGCTAAACTTTTATATTTATTAGACTAATTGCCGGTTTTTATATGTTAAACGGAAATAACCTTGAAAAAAATATACAAATTTATATAAAAACAAATCACCTATTTCACGACAAAAATAACAGAGTAAAGTCCGTTTTCTAGACTAAAGTCCGTTTTAGATATTATAGTAACCACTATAAAAGGTATAAAAATCAATTAATTTATTGATAACAAATAAAGATGAACCTTATTTGTATAACTTATTATAATCAATAAGATTTAAAAATCAAGGGTTTCATAAACTCATTTCATTCGCCCTTGATTCATAAATCTTATAAACTATAATCAGACTTATTTCCGTATTTTTTGAAAAACGAACTTCCAAATGAAAATTAACGAAAATTAAAAAAAAGCAAAAAAGGTGTTGCGGAAGCCAAATCTTTGTGCTATAATTTAATGCGTGTGGCTGCTTAGATGTGGGAGGTTGTCGATACACCGGGTTAAGTTGTTCGGTGAAATCGAGTAATTCACACGGAGCAAGTCTATACTAGATATAGGCGAAGGGAGGATTCAATATGTCAAAAGACAAGATTCGCGTAAACTTAAAAGCATACGATCATAGAATTCTAGATAATGCTGCAAAGAAAATTGTGGAAACAGTAAAAAGAACTGGTGGAGAAATCAGTGGGCCAGTACCACTTCCAACAGAAATTGAAAAATACACAATTTTAAGAGCTGTTCATAAATACAAAGACAGCCGTGAGCAATTCGAAATGCGTACGCACAAGAGACTTATTGATATCAAAAATCCAAGCAAGGAAACAGTAGATGCCTTAGCGCATTTAGATTTACCAAGCGGTGTTGATATTCAAATCAAAGTACAACAAAATTAATAGGAGGAAAATAATATGAAAGGAATCTTAGGTAAAAAAATTGGAATGACTCAAGTATTTACTAAGAGTGGTAAATTAATTCCAGTTACTGTAATCGAAGTACAACCAAACGTAGTTACTCAAATCAAAACAGTAGAAACTGATGGTTACAATGCGATTCAATTAGGATATGAAACAATCAAACCTAAAAACAGTAATAAACCAAAAATGGGTCATACAAAGAAAGCAAATACAGAACCTAAGCGCTTCTTAAGAGAGATTAGGGGAGTAAATATTGAAGATTACACATTAGGACAAGAGCTAAACGCTAGTGTATTCACAAAAGGAGAAATTGTGGATGTTAGTGGAATTAGTAAAGGTAAAGGATTCCAAGGTGTAATTAAAAGACATAATCAATCTCGTGGACCAATGGGACATGGTTCTCAATATCATAGAGGAGTAGGTTCTCTTGGTACAATGTTACCAATGCACGTATTAAAAGGAAAGAAACTTCCAGGGCATATGGGTAACGTATTAACTACTGTTCAAAATCTTGAAGTAGTAGACGTTGATTTAGAAAACAATGTAATTTTAGTAAAAGGTAACGTTCCAGGTCCTAAAAAATCTTTAGTTATGATTAGAACTTCAGTTAAAAAAGGAGAAAAAGTAAACGAAATGGAAGAGTTAATTACTTATGAAGTAGTAGAAGATGCGAAAGAAGAAGTAGTTACTGATACCGAAGAAACAGTAGAAGAAACTGTAGCTGAACAAGAAGCAGCAACAGAAGAGGTTACTGAAGAAACTCCAGAAGCTCTAGAATCAAGTGAAGAAGTAAGCGAATAATCATCACAGGAACTAAAAAATGAAAAAGAAATGTGATGGAAGGAGGAATTAAAGATGGAAAAACTAAAGGACGTTAAATTAAATAAAGAATTAACAAGTATTGAGCCAAACCAAAATGTTTTATTCGATGCGATTATCTTATCTCAAGCATCTTTAAGACAAGGAACTCATTCAACAAAAACTCGTAGTGAAGTACGTGGTGGTGGTAGAAAACCATGGCGTCAAAAAGGAACAGGACATGCTCGTCAAGGGTCAATTCGTGCTGTTCAATGGGTAGGTGGAGGAAGATATGGTACTCCAGTTCCTAGAGACTACAGTATTAAACAAAATCGTAAAGAAAGAAGATTAGCTTTACAAACCGCTTTCTTAAACTTATATAATGAGAAGAAAGTTGTAGTTGTTGACGAATTAAAAGTAGCAACTCCAAAAACAAAAGAAATGATAGGAATCTTAAATACATTAGAACTTACAGATCAAAAAGTTTTAGTTGTAGTAAATGAATTAGAAGAAAATCTAATCCTAGCATCTAGAAACTTAAGAAACGTTATGGTCATTGAACCAGTAGAGATGAATGTATTAGATTTAGTCAATGCTTCTGTTGTCTTAACAACAAAAGATGCATTCAAACAAATCGAGGAGGTGCTTAAATAATGGATACAAAGTACTTAGAAATCATTAAAGCGCCAGTTATTACTGAAAAAGCTGGATTACTTGCACAGAAAAATCAGTATGTGTTTAAAGTAGATTCAAGAGCAAACAAAACAGAAATTAAACAAGCAATTGAAAAAATATTTAACGTAAAAGTCGAAGGAATTCGTACGCTAAATGTAAAACCTAAAAAGAAAAGAGTTGGTCGTTATACCGGATTAACAAATCGTACAAAGAAAGCGATTGTTACTCTAGCTGAAGGTCAACAAATCGAACTTAATTAGAAGGAGGGTTACTCATGCCAGTAAAAAGCTACAGACCAATTACAAATGGACAGAGAAAAAAGAGTACATTAGTAAATGCTGAAATTACTAAAACGACTCCTGAAAAAAGTCTAGTAGTTAGTCTAAAGAAAAATGGTGGTCGTAACAATCAAGGAAAAATCACTGTAAGACATCAAGGTGGAGGAGCAAAAAGAAAATACAGAATTATCGATTTCAAGAGAAATAAACACGATATTCCTGGAACAGTAGCAGCGATTGAATACGATCCAAACAGAACTGCAAATATTGCATTAATTAATTATAACGATGGTGAAAAGAGATATATCATCGCTCCAAAAGGTTTAACAGTAGGAAGTAAAATTGAAAGCGGAGAAAACGCTGATATCAAAGTTGGTAATGCATTACCAATCATGAACATTCCTGTTGGTACAATGATTCATAACATTGAACTTCGCCCAGGAAAAGGTGGAGAGCTAGCAAGAAGTGCTGGTGCATCTGCTCAAATCTTAGGACGTGAAGGAAACTATGTAATGGTAAGATTGTCTAGTGGTGAACAAAGATTAATTCTTGGAACATGCTACGCAACAATCGGTGCTGTAGGAAATGAAGATCAAGAATTAGTAAGATTAGGAAAAGCAGGACGTAAACGTCACATGGGAATTCGCCCAACAGTACGTGGATCTGTTATGAACCCTAATGATCACCCACATGGTGGTGGTGAAGGACGTGCGCCAATCGGTCGTAAAGGTCCAGTTACTCCTTGGGGTAAACCAGCACTTGGATACAAAACTAGAAAGAAGAAAACGTCTGATAAATTTATCGTTCGTCGTCGTAATAGTAAATAGGAAAGGATTGAGTGATTTATGGCAAGAAGTTTAAAGAAAAAGCCTTATGTATTCGAAAGATTACTAGCTAAGGTAGAAAAATTAAATGAATCTGGAAAAAAAGAAGTCATTAAAACATGGTCACGTCGTTCAACTATCTATCCTGCATTTATTGGACATACATTCGCAGTACATAACGGAAAAGAATTTATTCCAGTTTATGTAACCGAAGATATGGTAGGACACAAACTTGGAGAGTTTTCACAAACTCGTAAGTTTGGTGGACACGGCGATAATAAGAAATAGTGACTAGGAGGAGAAGAATATGGAAGCAAGAGCAATCGCAAAAACTCTTAGAGTATCACCTATTAAAGCTCGTTTAGTAGTAGATTTAATTCGTGGTAAAGATGTTAATGATGCATTAGTAATATTAAGTAATATGAACAAAAAATCTGCTCGTCTTACAAAGAAAGTTCTAGAGTCAGCTACTGCCAATGCCGTAAATAATGGTGGTGCAAAACAAGAAGAACTTTTCGTAAAAGAAGCAAGAGTAGATGCTGGTCCAGTATTAAAACGTCACATGTTTGATTCACGTAGTCATATTGGACATAAAGATAAAAGAACAAGTCACATCGTAATTGTTGTGGCTACTAGATAACTGGAGGAGGTTAAATCATGGGTCAAAAGGTGAATCCAAATGGACTTAGACTTGGAATAAACAAAGATTGGGACTCAAAATGGTATGCGAATAAAAAAGATTATTCAAGATTATTAAATAATGATATTAAAATTCGTGAATATTTTGAAAAGAATCTAAAAGACGCAGCTGTTGCTAAAGTACAAGTTGAAAGAAATTCTAAGAGAACAGAAATCATTGTTCACACTGCAAAACCTGGTGTAATCATCGGACGCGGTGGTGAGTCAATCGAAAAATTAAAAAAAGAAATTTCAAAATTGGTAGGCGAAGAAATTCAAATTTCAATCGTCGATATCAAAAAGCCTGATATGAATGCACAAATTGTTGCTGATTCAATTGCAAATCAGATTTCAAACCGTGCATCATTCAGAATGGCACAAAAAAGAGCCATCCGTAATGCAATGAAATCAGGAGCAAAGGGTATTAAAACATTAGTATCTGGACGTCTTGGTGGAGCAGATATGGCTCGTAGTGAAGGATATACAGAAGGGACAATTCCTCTACATACTTTAAGAGCAGATATTGATTATGCAACCAGTGAAGCAGATACAACATTTGGAAAAATCGGTGTAAAAGTATGGATTTATAAAGGAGAAATTCTTCCATCAAAAAAGGCTAAAGGAGGTAATTAATTATGTTAATCCCATCAAGAACTAAATATCGTCGTGTTCATAGATTACCTTACGAAGGTCATGCAAAAGGAAATACAAAACTAGACAAAGGTGACTATGGTCTAATGGCAAAAGAGGGAGCTTGGATTACATCAAACCAAATCGAAGCAGCTCGTGTTGCCATGACACGTTATATGAAACGTGGTGGAAAAGTATGGATCAATATTTTCCCACATATGCCTTTAACAAAGAAACCAATTGGTACTCGTCAAGGTAAAGGTAAAGGAAATGTCGAAGCATGGGTAGCTGTTGTAAAAGAAGGAAAAATCATGTTTGAAATCGCGGGTGTAGATGAAGCTACTGCTCGTGAAGCATTGAGACTTGCTTCTCACAAACTACCAATCAAGACAAAATTCGTTAGTAGAGAAAATGGTGGTGACAAAAATGAAGGTTAAGGAAATAAGAGAACTAACCACTGAGGAAATCGTTGCAAAAATTAAGGAATGTAAAGAAGAACTATTCAACTTAAAATTCCAACAAGCAACAGGAAATTTAGAAAAACCTTCAAGAATCAGAGATTTGCGTCATACAGTAGCTCGTTTAAAAACAGTACTACGTGAACGCGAGTTAGAAGAAAAGTAAGGAGGGTTTCATAGATGGAAAAAGTAAGAAAAGAATTAGTTGGAACAGTCGTAAGTGCATGTAACAACAAAACAATTACTGTAAAAGTAGAAACTTATAAAAAACATCCAAAATATGGAAAAAGAGTGAGAAGCTCAAAGAAATATGCAGCTCACGATGAAACAAATAAAGCTAAAGTAGGAGATACTGTTAGAATTGTTGAGACAAAACCAATTTCTAAAACAAAACATTTCTATTTAGCAGAAATCGTAAAAGAAGCAGTTATTCTATAACTCTTAGGTGAAGGAGGATATAATTTATGTTACAACAAGAAAGCCGTTTAAAGGTTGCAGATAACTCTGGTGCAAAAGAATTATTAGTAATTCGTGTACTAGGGGGAAGCAAAGTAAAAACAGGAAATATCGGTGACATAGTTGTTGGTACAGTAAAAAATGCCACACCTAATGGAACTGTAGCAAAAGGAAAAGTTGTAAAAGCTGTTATCGTAAGAAGCAAACGTGGTGTTCGTCGTGATGACGGAAGCTACATTAAATTCGATGACAATGCTTGCGTAATCATTAAGGAAGACAAGAGTCCAGTTGGAACTCGTATATTTGGACCAGTAGCTCGTGAATTACGTGACAAAGATTTCATGAAAATAGTATCTTTAGCGAAAGAAGTGCTATAAAGGAGGATATTATGAAACTTAAAGTTGGAGACAAAGTAAGAGTAATAGCCGGATCTAGTAAAGGAAAAGAAGGAAAAATCACAAAGACACTAAGAAAAGAAGACAGAGTCATCGTTGAAGGTGTGAATATTGTAAAAAAACATAAAAAAGGAAATGGACAAGAAACTGGTGGAATTCTAGAAGTAGAAGCACCAATCCATGTATCAAATGTTATGTTGATTGATCCAAAAACAAAAAAACCAACTAGAATTGGTTATAAGATTGATGAAAAATCAAACAAAAAAGAAAGAATTTCAAAAAAATCAAATGAGAAAATTGATTAGTTGGAAGGAGGGTAATATATGAACCGCCTAAAAGAAAAATATCTAAACGAAATAGTTCCAAGTTTACAAAAGAAACATAACTATAAATCAGTTATGCAAGTACCAAAATTAGAGAAAGTAGTCATCAATATTGGTGTAGGAGATGCTACTAGTAACTCAAAATTAATTGAAGCAGCTGTGAAAGATTTAGAGTTAATTTCTGGACAACATCCAGTAGTTACAAAGGCTCGTAAATCAATCGCAGGATTTAAAGTAAGAGAAGGACAAGCGATTGGATGTAAGGTAACATTACGTGGAGAGAATATGTATAACTTCATCGACAAACTAATTTCAATTGCGTTACCACGTGTTCGTGATTTCCGTGGAGTTTCTCCAAAGGCATTTGATGGACGTGGAAATTACACAATGGGAATTAAAGAACAATTAATTTTCTCTGAAATTGATTACGATAATGTTGTAAAAGTGCGCGGTATGGATATCGTATTCGTTACAACTGCAAAGACGAACGAAGAAGCACTTGACTTATTAAGTGAACTTGGAATTCCTTTTAGAAAGTAATTGGAGGATATTATGGCAAAAAAAAGTATAAAAGTAAAAGCTAGTCGTAAACAAAAATTCAAAGTGCGTGAATACACTCGTTGTGAAAGATGTGGAAGACCTCATGCTGTTATGAGTAAATTCGGAATCTGTCGTATTTGTTTTAGAGAATTAGCAAATAAAGGACAAATACCAGGCGTTAAAAAATCAAGCTGGTAAAAGGAAGGAGGAATCGAAAATGGCTGTAGTAACAGATACAATCGCAGATATGCTTACGAGAATTCGTAATGCTAATAGTATGCGTTATACGGAAGTAAAAGTACCTGCTTCTAAACTAAAATTAGAACTTGCTAGAATTTTAAAAGAAGAAGGATTTATCAAGAACTATAAAGTAGTAGATGAAAATGTTCAAGGAATGATTTATCTAACACTTAAATATGGAGAAAATAAAGAAAGAGTAATTACAGGACTTAAGAGAATTTCAAAACCTGGACTACGTGTTTATGCAAAAGCTTCTGAAATTCCTAAGGTATTAAATGGTTTAGGAATTGCCATTATTTCTACATCAAAAGGAATTATGACAGATAAAGAAGCACGTAAACAAAACTTAGGTGGAGAAGTTTTAGCCTATATTTGGTAATCACAAAAATAAGGAGGTGTCATGAATGAGCCGTATTGGAAACAGAAAGCTTGTAGTGCCTGAAGGTGTTACAGTGGCAGTTGAGGAAAATCAAGTAACTGTAAAAGGACCTAAAGGAGAATTATCATTAGAAATTAAAGAAAACATTACTGTTCAAGTAGAAGATAATACTGTAGTAGTAACAAGAGCAAATGATGAAAAAGCAACAAGAGCAATGCATGGAACTACAAATGCGAACATCCATAATATGATTGAGGGTGTTACAAATGGTTTCAAAAAGGACTTAGAGATTATTGGTGTTGGTTATCGTTTCTCTATGAAAGGAAACTCACTAGTAATCAATGCTGGATATTCTCATCCAGTAGAATTAGAAATTCCTGCTGGACTTTCAGTAGATGTTACTTCAAATACTGAAATTACAGTCAAAGGAATTAGTAAAGAAAAAGTCGGAGAGTTTGCAGCAAACATTCGTAAAGTAAGAAAACCAGAACCTTACAAAGGAAAAGGAATTCGTTATAAGGATGAATATGTACAACGTAAGGAAGGTAAGAAGGCTGCTTAAAATCACGTAGAAGGGAGAAATTACTTATGATAAATAAAGTATCTCGTAATGAAATGCGTAAGATTAGACATAGTCGAGTAAGAAGTAAAATCGTTGGTACTCCAGCAGTTCCAAGACTTTGCGTATATAGATCAAATAAAAATATCGGAGCGCAAATCATAGATGATGAGAATGGTATTACTTTAGCAAGTGCTTCCACATTAACTTTAAAACTAGAAAAAGGTGGAAATATCGAAGCAGCTAAAAAAGTAGGAGAAGCAATTGCCGAAGCTTCTAAAAAAGCTGGAATTACTAAAGTAGTATTTGATAGAGGTGGATACCTTTATCATGGACGTGTAGAGGCTTTAGCTGAAGCTGCACGTAGTAAAGGATTAGAATTCTAATAGGAGGGTATTTATGCAAAACAAAAATAATGACCCAAAACAAAAAGAAAAAGAGTTAGAAGAATTAGTAATTGAAGTAAAATCTGTTGTTAAAGTTAACAAAGGTGGACGTCAAAGAAGATTCTCAGCTTGCGTTGTTGTTGGGGATAGAAAAGGTCGTGTTGGATTAGGTATCGGAAAAGCAAATGAAGTACCTGATGCAATCAAAAAAGCGATTCAAGCTGCAAATAAAAATCTAGTTAGAATCTCTTTAGTTGACGGAAGAACAATTCAACATGAAGTGCTTGGTGTACAAGGAGCTGCCAAAGTATTCTTAAAACCTGCAAGTGCTGGTACTGGTGTGATTGCCGGAGGTGCCGTTCGTGCTGTTTTAGAACTTGCGGGAGTTCGTGATATTTTGTCTAAATCACTTGGAAGTCGTACAAAACTAAACATGGCCACTGCTACAATTAATGCATTAAAATCAGTAAAATCTGCAAGCGAAGTTGCAAAATTAAGAGGAAAAACAGAAGAGGAGATTTTAGGATAATGAAGTTACATGAATTAAAAGCAAGTGAAGGTTCACGCCAAAAGAAAAAAAGATTAGGTCAAGGACCTGGAAGTGGTTTAGGAAAAACAAGTGGAAAAGGACAAAAGGGACAAAAAGCTCGTAGTGGTGGAGGAAAAGGTGCTGTATTCGAAGGTGGACAATTACCATTATATAGACGCCTACCAAAACGTGGATTTACCAATGCAAGATTTAAAGTTGAATATGCAGTAGTCAATTTAGATGATTTAAACAGATTTGAAGATGGTACCGTAGTAACACCTGCTTTATTAAAAGAGACTGGTTTAGTAAAGAAAAGTTATGACGGAATCAAAGTACTTGGTAATGGTACATTAGAACATAAAATTACAATTCAAGCAAACAAATTCTCAGCAAGTGCTGTAGAAAAGATTGAAAAGTCAGGAAGTAAAGCCGAGGTGATCTAATATGTTTCATATAATGAAACAGTTATTTGCACCGACGAATAAAGATTTAAGAAAAAGAATCGGTTTTACGTTGGTAGCATTAATGATCTTTGTTGTTGGAACTTCTATTCGAGTTCCAGGAACTGCCGATATTACAGGAAATTTAGGTTTTCTAGAAATTATGGATGCAATGGGTGGAGGTTCCCTGAAAAGATTCTCAATCTTTGCACTAGGAGTTATGCCATATATTACAGCATCCATCATCATGCAATTATTACAGTTAGATATTGTTCCATACTTTAGTGAATTATCGAAAGAGGGACCGGTTGGAAGACAAAAGATTAATCAAATTACTCGATATATGGGTATTATATTTGCCTTTATCGAAGGATTTGCCTTCTCGTTTGCTTTCTTAGGAAAGAATGTAAGTGCGTTAGAGCATTTATATGTTGCAACGATATTAACAGCTGGTACAGCCTTTACCTTATGGTTAGGAGATCAGATTACGAAAAAGGGAATCGGAAATGGTATGTCATTAATTATCATGGCAGGAATTATTGAGACACTCCCACAGATGTTTATATCAGCATTTAAGGGATTAATCACAGATTCTCTACTCTCACAACCAGTAGGAATTGCCTTATTCGTAGTATTCATTATTGTATATTTCTTAATTATTATTGGTGTAATTTGGGTACAAGAAGCAGATCGAAAGATTCCAATTCAATATGCCAATAAGTCAACGAGTGCATATGGAAGTGCACAAAGTTTTATGCCAATGAAAATTAATGCAGCAGGAGTTGTTCCAGTAATCTTTGCTTCCAGTTTTCTAGCAATCCCAGTAACGATTGCTCAGTTTACAAAAAATCAAGGATTTATTGACTTCTGTAATCAATATCTATCTTATACAACTCCCGTAGGATTTTTGATTTATGTCATACTAATATTCTTCTTTGGATATTTCTATACATTCATTCAAATTAAACCAGAGGAGTTATCCAAAGACTTACAACAAGGTGGAGGTTATATTCCAGGAATTCGTCCAGGAAAAGATACTGAAAACTATATTTCGAAAGTTATTTCGAGACTTACAGTCGTAGGATCTATTTTCCTAGTAATCATTGCAGGACTTCCAATTGCCTTTACTGCACTTGTAAATCTATCAAATAAAATCAATCTATCTAGTAACGTAACAATCGGTGGTACTGGATTACTAATCGTAGTTGGAGTTGCACTAGAAACATATAAACAGCTTGAAGGAAGCTTAGTAACGAGAAGTTACAAAAAAAGTTATAGGAGAAAATAATTAATGAATATTATTTTACTAGCCCCACCTGCCGCAGGAAAGGGCACACAAGCTGAATTACTAGAAAGTAAATACCATTTGAATCATATATCTACTGGTGAATTACTTCGGAAATCTGCCAGTAGAGAGGATGATTTTGGAAAAAAGATGAGAGACCTATTAGAAAGTGGCGAGTTGGTAAGTGATGAAATCATTTTCGAAGTCTTAAATAAACACTTAGAAACATGTGAAAATCAAAACTTGTTACTAGATGGGTTTCCAAGAAACATTTATCAAGCAGAACGACTCGAAGAAATGCTAAAAGAAAAAAATGACAAGTTAGACTTTGTATTTTTCTTAGATGTTCCAAAAGAAACGTTGAAAAGAAGAATTACAGGGAGAAGAATGTGTCAAAAATGTGGTTCTGCCTACAATGTGAATATAGACTCTCTAAAGCCAAAAGTAGATTCTATTTGCGATAAGTGTCAAGGAACGTTATATCAAAGAAATGATGATAACGAAGAATCCTTTGAAATTCGTTATCAGGAGTATTTAGATAAAACGAGTGCACTGATTACTTATTATCAAGATAAACAAATTCTCTACCGTATTCAAAGTGATAAAAGCAAGGAAGAAGTATTTCAAGAACTTTGTGGGGTCATAGAAAAAGGGATGAAGAAATGATAACGATAAAAAGTGAAAGAGAAATAGAATTAATGCGTATTGCGGGTAGTATCGTATATAAAACCCATCAATACTTAAAGCCATATATAAAGGAAGGAATTACAACCCAAGAATTAAATGATTTAGCAGAAGAATTTATTCTAAGCCAAAATGCAACCCCTTCTTTTAAGGGTTACGGTGGTTTTCCGGGGACGATTTGTACGAGTATTAATAATCAAGTAGTTCACGGAATTCCAGGAAAAAGAAAACTAAAAAATGGAGATATCGTAAAATTAGATATCGGAGCTTGCTATAAAGGATTCCATGGGGATTCTGCTTGGACGTATGCCGTCGGAGAAATTAGCGAAGAAAAAAAGTATCTAATGGAACATACGGAAAAAGCATTATATGAAGGAATCAAGCAAGTAAAACCAGGAAACAGAATCGGCGATATTGGAGAGGCAGTCGAAAAATATGCAGAAGAACATCACTTAGGGGTTGTGAAAGAACTTGTAGGACATGGAGTCGGAACAAGTGTTCACGAAGATCCAGAGGTTCCAAATTATGGGAAGAAAGGCACAGGACCACTTCTAAAAGAAGGAATGGTCATTGCGATAGAACCTATGTTAAATTTAGGAACCGCAGATGTTTATATCCTAGATGATGATTGGACCATCGAAACAGATGATGGAAGCCCATCTGCACACTACGAGCATACCGTAGCTGTAACCAAAGATGGATATAAAATTTTGACGGGAGAGTGAAAAAATGGCAAAAGATGATATTATTGAAATGGAAGGTAAAGTATTAGAAATAATACCAGGTGGACATTTCAAGGTTCAACTTGATAATGGTCACATTGTAGAAGATGCTCACCCTTCTGGTAAGATTCGTCAAAACTACATTCGTATTTTACCAGGAGATACCGTAGTATTAGAAATGTCGCCTTATGACTTAAAAAAAGGGCGTATAACCTATAGAAAGGGTTAGGAGGATAATTATGAAAGTAAAACCATCAGTAAAACCAATGTGTGCAAAATGTCAAATCATTAGACGTAAAGGGAAAGTAAGAGTTGTTTGCTCAAATCCAAAGCACAAACAAAAACAAGGATAATTTATAGGAGGTGTATTTATGGCACGTATTAAAGGAATTGATATCCCTAATGACAAACATATTTCCATTGCATTAACGTATATTTACGGTATTGGAAGAAATCTAGCTTTAACGATTTGTAAAGATGCAAAAGTAGAACCTAGTAAAAAGGCTCGTGATTTAGATAACGATGAGTTAGCAAGAATCCGTGATGAAGTATCTAAATACTTAACAGAAGGTGACTTACGTCGTGAAGTTAGTATGAACATCAAAACAAAAATGGAAATTAATTCATACGAAGGAATTCGTCATAAAAGAGGATTACCAGTAAGAGGACAAAGAACTTCTAGAAATGCTCGTACTCGTAAGGGTAAACCAAAAACAATCGCAAATAAAAAGAAATAAAAAAAGTTAGGAGGTCAGACTTATGGCATATAAAACAAGAAAAAGAAAAGTCAAAAAGAATGTACCAGAAGGTGTTGCTCATATTCATTCAACATTTAACAACACAATCGTAACCATCAGCGATAAAGATGGAAATACCATCAGTTGGTCATGCAGTGGAGCAATCGGATTTAAAGGAAGTAAGAAATCAACACCATACGCTGCTGGTATGGCTGCAGAGGCTGCAGGAAAAGCTGCTTACGACATGGGAATGCGTAAAGTAGAAGTATTAGTTAAAGGTATGGGTCCAGGACGTGAAACAGCAATTCGTTCTTTACAAACTGCAGGTCTTGAAGTTACAGCAATTTCAGATGTAACACCAATTCCACACAATGGATGTCGTCCACCAAAACGCCCTCGTGGCTAATTAATAAAGGAGGAAAGTTTCATGTTACAATTTGAAAAACCAATATTTAAAATCGTAGATTATATTGAAAGTAATTTTTTTGGAAAATTTGAATTAGAACCTTTAGAGAGAGGGTTCGGTACTACTTTAGGAAATGCACTAAGAAGAGTAATGTTATCTTCCTTACCTGGAAGTGCAATTACTAGTGTAAGAATTGAAGGAGTATCTCATGAATTCCAAACCATTGACGGAGTGATTGAAGATGTTTCATTAATTATTCTTAATTTAAAGGACATCGTCATTAAAAATCATTCTGGAGAAAAGAAAGTAATTCGTATTAACGCAAATAAAGAAGGTCCAGTTACTGCCGGGGATATTGAAAAGGATGCAGATATTGAAATCTTGAATCCAGATAAAGTCATTGCTAACTTAGCAAAAGGTGGAAGTTTAGTAATGGAGATGACAGTAGATAACGGTAGAGGATACGTGAAGAGTGACGATAACAAGAAATTGTTAACTGACAAGAAAGTTGGAACCATCGCTATTGACTCTTTATATTCTCCAATTGAACGTGTATCTTACGAAGTAGAACCAGCTCGTGTTGGACAAGATGAAAGTTATGATAAATTAGTACTAAGTGTATGGACCAATGGTTCTATTAAGCCAGAAGAGGCTGTTGCTTTAGCATCTCGTATCTTAATTGAACACTTTGAGATTCTAACAGACTTAAGTAGTATTGCAGACGTAACAGGATTAATGATTGAGAAAACAGAAGATCCAAAAGTAAAAGCATTAGAAACAACCATCGAAGACTTAGACTTCTCAGTACGTGCTTACAACTGCTTAAAACGTGCTGGTATTCATAACTTACAAGACTTAGTAAATAAATCTGAATCTGAAATGATGAAAATCCGTAACTTAGGAAAGAAATCATTAAAAGAAGTATTAGACAAAGTCAGAGATTTAGGTTTAGTACTTAGAGATGAAGATTAAAAGTAAGGAGGTTAATTATGGCATATAGAAAATTAGGTCGTGATAATAAACATAGAAGAAGTTTACTTGCCAATCAAGTAAAAGATGTCATTATGCATGAAAAGATTACGACAACAGAAACAAGAGCAAAAGAAGTACGTAAATTCGTTGATAAAATGATTACTTACGGAAAAAATGGTAGCTTAGTATCTAGAAGAAAGGCCCTAGCTTTCCTTCAAAATGATACAGAGGTTGTGAAAAAAGTCTTTGATGATTTAGCAAAAAGATATGAAAACCGTAATGGTGGTTATACAAGAATCTTAAAAATGACTGAAAGACGTGGAGATGACGCATTAATGGTTATCTTAGAATTAGTAAAATAAAGGGGTAGCTAATACTACCTTTTTGTTTTCATAAAAATGGGGGAAATTTATGATAGATACAAAAGTAAAATCTGAATTGGTAAACACAATTGTAGAGTTAATTAGAAATAACCAAAAGGACATTGTAGGAGCCTATGTAGTTCCATTCTCATTTGGTGAAGTAGAGAAACTTCAAGTAACATTCGTAGAAAATTCCGAAAGAGAAGTAATTGAAAACAGGGTTTTAGAAATCGGAGGAGTTAGTTTAATTATAAATAGTAATCCATGGAGTACATATCAACAAGAAAAAGAATTTGATGATTCTTTCTATACAGGAAATTATTTACAGGTAAGAGATTTAAAGAATGCAGAGATTGTTTATGATCCAGAACATCTTCTTGCAGATAAAAAAGAAGAATTAAGAAAGAAGCCTGGAACTTTGACCTATTATAATCTATCTGTATTCTTTAAAGGTGTAATCAAACAATCCAGGGACCAACTCCAAAAAACACCTGAAATTGTGGATGAAAAGCCTTTAGAAGTAGAAGAACTAAAGAAAAAGGAAAGAAATAAAAAGAAAAAAGTGATATATGTGAGCACTAATAAATAGAAAATATTGTTCTATTGCGACAATAGAATGAATTAAAAAGCAAAATTCAGGAAGAAAACTTTTCAGTAGAAATTTCTGCATGATATAATAAACGTAGGTGATGGATATGAAAGCATTAGTGACAGGTGCATCCTCTGGGATTGGATTAGAAATAGCACGTTATTTAGATCAATTAGGCTATCAATTAATCCTAGTTTCTAGGAATAAAGATAAACTAGAAGAATTTGCATCCACACTGAGTCAAAAGCCTAAAATTATCATCATGGATCTACTAGTAGAATCCAATGTGAAATCATTATATGTATTAACGAAAAATGAAGATATTGATATTCTAGTAAATAATGCTGGCTTTGGAGACTTTGGCATTTTCACAGAAACGGAACTTTCCAAGGAATTAGATATGATCGACTTAAATATAAAATCTGTTCACATGCTCACCAAGATGTTTTTAAAAGAAATGACAAAGAAAAATAGTGGATATATCTTAAATGTAGCATCCTCAGCAGCTTTTCAGCCTGGTCCATTGATGGCGACTTATTATAGTACCAAATCATATGTCTTACATTTGACAGAAGCAATCTGGTATGAGTTAAAAAAACAAAAGTCTAAAGTACATATATCATGTCTTTGTCCAGGACCCGTCGATACCAATTTTAATAATGTCGCAGGTGTAAAATTTTCAGTGAAGCCATTAACACCTGAAAAAGTGGCTCATTATGCGATTGATAAAATGTTTAAAAAGAAATTAGTAATTGTTCCAGGATTTAAAATGAAGTGTGCGAAATTCTTTGGAAGATTTTTGTCAGATAAAAAACTAATGTCTATTAC
>DLAC01000028.1:0-5495 GCA_002493865.1 Caryophanales bacterium UBA7057 | reverse complement strand
TTATGGTATAATATAGCCATTTGAAAGGGAGAGAAATATGAGTAGTTATAATAATAATCACTATTGGGGTAAAATGGCAGCTGGAGTAGGAGTGTTCCTCTTATTCGGAATGATCTATAGTTGTTCAACAGAAAGTGAAAGAGAATTATCAACAGATATTGTGGATAATTCAAACGGCAATTATTATTTTGATGAAGAATCAGGAGAATATAGGGATGCTTGGACAGGGGAAGCATTAGCAGAAGACCCATTCCAAAATAATTTATATAGAGTAAATTACATAAATGAGGATACAGTGGATGATTCAAGATATCGTGATGTAGAATATGAACCATTTACGCATAGTTTATATGTAAAAACACAAGGAACTGTATCCCCTGATCAATTAATTTCAGTAGATGCACCCGAAGGATACCAAGTAGATTATTGCATTCCGATGGAAAATTCAAATGGTCAATATGGAAGTATTTATGGATATATCACTTTAAAATTTACGAATACAGAAAAAGTTGTAGTTCGTGAGTACTATGATACAGCAACCGGAAAATATGTAAATACTAATTTTGGAACGGTAGTAGAAAAAGAAAAGCAAAAAACAATCGAACAATAAAAAGATAGTTAGAGAAAAGAAAAACATAAAAATCATTCAATATTCATTTAGAAACTACAATCGGGATTTAAAATGAACTGTGCGAAATTCTTTGGAAGATTTTCGCTAGATAAAAAACTAATGTCTATTACATATAAAATTCAAAAGAAGAAAAAGGGATAGAGATAACTTTTTCTTCCTTTTTTTAATGTTTTATGGTATAATATAGCCATTTGAGAGGATGTGGATTTATGACGAGGCATAATAACATGATGGGTAGTTTTTGGGTAGGAATAGCAATAGGAACAGGTGCACTATTAATCGCAGAACAGTTATGGAGGGTTTTAGTGCCAAATGAAAATGGGCTATCAATAGATACTGGAAATAGCATAAACAAGAATGATTATTTTAGTACGGAATTAGATGAATATAATGATGATTCGGTAGGTTATGATTCATCAGGCTTGCAGGCAGATGTTAACTATACAAGCGAATCTACCATCGATTATTCAAAATATCAAGATGTAGAGTATGCACCATTGACTCACGCCCTTTATCTAAAAGTAGAAGGAACGTTACCATTTAATCAGGTGAATTTAATTGACGCACCCGAGGGCTATCAGGTGGATTATTCTGTTTCGTCAGAATTTTCAAATGACGAGAAGAACAATAATGTCTACGGAACTGTCACTTTAAAATTTACGAATACAGAAAAAGTCTTAGTTCGTGAGTATTATGATACAGCAACCGGAAAATATGTAAGTACTAATTTTGGAACGGTAGTAGAAAAAGAAAAGCAAAAAACAATCGGACAATAAAAAGAATACTTAAAAATAAAAACACGAGAATTATTCAATATTCATCTAGAAACTACATTCAGTTTATATTGAATTTTTTTAGATTTTAAGTATAATAATAAACTACAATGAGGTGGACTATGGAAAAGGCACTAGAAATTAACAATTTAAAATTTAGTTATCCCAATAAGGAAGTATTTCGTGGTCTTTCACTAACCATCGAAGAAGGAACATTCACAACCATTGTTGGAAATAATAAAAGTGGAAAGACAACTCTAATTAAATTGATGTGTGGACTTCTAGATGGACAAAAATCAGTAGTTGCGGGATATGCCTATGTAAATAATCAACGAATTCATGATAATTCGAGATTTTTTGGTGTGGTTTTTTCTGATGTCGAAGGAAAATTTCTATTTCCTAATGTTTATAAAGAAATGGCCTTTCCTCTAGAAAATTTAAATATAGAAGTAAAAAAGATTGAAAGTAAAATCATTGACATTGCCAAAGAATTTGGAATTACGGAAATGCTTGATAAAAAGATTGAAGATTTAACCACTTCTGAAAAACAGGAGTTATTAATTGCTATTTCTCTATTACATGACCCCAAAATGTTACTTTTAGACAATGCCTTTTCGATGATGAATAAAAAATCAAAAGAAAAAATACTAAGAATTTTAAAGAATAGAATAGAAAAAGATCATTTAACTGTAGTTTTAACGACAATGAATCTAGAAGAAATCATTGACTCAGACTACACTTATGTATTAAATGATGGAAATATTGTAATGGAAGGAAGCCCACTTCAGATTTTAAGAGAGGAACGACTCCTAAATCAAGTAGGATTAGAACTTCCATTTATGGCAGATTTATCCTTAAAATTAGAGTTTTATGAATTGGTAGAGGGAATCACAATGGATATGGATCGGATGGTGAATACTCTATGGAAATAATTCTGAAAAATGTAGGATATTATTACAAAAATAAAAAGTATTTAGAAAAAGTAAATCTACATATCAAACAAAATAGAATTACAGGCATTACAGGAGATAATAAAACTTTACTAGCAGAACTAATAGATGCCTTAACATTTGCTAGTTATGGGGAAATTCAGGTTGGTGGAAATCTAATCAATCGGAAGAACCTCATTGAAGTTAGAAGAAATGTTTGTATGATTCATCAAAAACCCATGAATCAATTTTTTACAACCACTGTAAAAGATGAAATGGAATTCTTAATTGGAAGACTCGATTATAAAAATAAAAATATTCATAAAAAAATGAGAGACTCCTTATTGATTGTAGGTTTAAATGAATCTTATTTAGAAAAAACAATCTACGAATTATCAACCGGAGAGCAGAAATTAATTCAAGTTGCGATTAGCTTAATCTATAATCCAAAAGTTGTAATTTTTGACGAACCATTTGTAGAACTAGATTATACAAACAAGAAAAAATTAATTCGCTTAATTAAACTATTAAAAGAAAGATATCATAAAACTGTCATCGTTACGAGTAATGATAGTAATATGCTTTATTCTTTGACAGATGATTTAGTGGTATTAAAGGATACACGTGTAATTGCAGCGGATAAAACAGGAAAAATTTATGAAGATGTAGACTTCTTAGAGTCCAATGAAATCGAAATACCAGAGACAGTTCTTTTTACGTATAAAGCAAGAAAGAAGAATGTAAAGTTATCTTATCATAAAGATATTCGTGATCTAATAAAGGATGTGTATAAACATGTTTAAGAAAAATTCGATTGTTTATGACATGAATATTATTTGTAAGTTAATCTGTGCCTTACTCGTATTAATATCTCTGATTTATCTTAAGACTCCATCTATTCTTGTACTTCTTGGAATCTTTCTTCTAGGAATCTGTTTAGAATTTAGAAAAATCACAGTTTTAAATATGATTGGGGTTTTATTATCCATGATATCTACATTTCATGATTCTGTATTTTGGCTAGCAAAAATTTTTATTTACATCAGTTATTTATGCTTATTTAAAAAAATCACGGAAGCATCTGAATTTAGATATCTACTAGAAGTAACACTTTATAAATTCCAAAGTAAAAAAATAACATTTAGAATTCTTTATTGTATTTACTTCTTTAAACAACTGAGAAAAAATATGAGAATCTTAGATCGATTACGAGATGAGTATGGGATGGCAAGAGATTTCTTTTATACAAGATTTTCTTTAAAAAAGGCATGGAAGAAAACAAGGTATGAGATGAAAGAAATTATTGTCATGAATGATTTAAGGTTTTATAATTATTCAAAGAGAAGAACCTATACAGAAAAACCGAAATGGGAAAGATGGGATACAAAATATTTATTCTTCCATATAATACTTTCTGTTCTACTCATTATGTTTGGGAGGTAAAATATGCCAAGATATAAAATCACCTTTTCTTATGATGGAAGTAATTTTCATGGATATCAGGTACAACCGAAACTAAGAACGATTCAAGGAGAACTAGAAAAGGCCGTAAGTTATTTGAATCGTCAAGTAGAAACATCTGTCCAATCCTCTGGAAGAACCGATGGAGGTGTTCATGCCCTAGCCCAGGTTGCTCATTTTGATTTAAGTATTGAGATTCCTGAATACAAAATTAAAGAAGGATTAAATACACTTCTACCCAATGATATTCATATAATTAAAGTAGAAAAAGCATCGGATCAATTTCATGCTAGATTTTCTTCAAAGAAAAAAGAATATATTTATAAAATAAACTTAGGAGAATATAATCCTACTATGCGAAATTATGAATATCAGTATGGAAGAGAATTAGATATACTAAAAATGATGGAAGCGATTCATTTTTTTGAAGGAACTCACGATTTTACTTCATTTGTCTCCAGTGAAGACATGAGAGAAGATAAGATACGAACCATCTATAAGTCATCTATAAAAAGGAATAAAGATATTTTAGTGATTTCGTTTCAAGCCGATGGCTTTATGAAATATCAAGTAAGAAATATGGTAGGAATATTGATAGAAATTGGAAATGGCAAAAAAGAAGTGTCTGATGTAGAAAGAATCTTAAATTTAAGAAATCGAAAAACATCCATAAAAATAGCTCCTGCAGAAGGCCTTTATTTAAAAAAGGTATGGTACTAATGGGGGAAGTTTATCAAAGAATTAAAAAGATAGCGATTGAAATAGTAAATGCACATCGTAGTTATGCAGGGTATCAATCATTAGATATGCATATAAATAAATATACAGAAATTTTGAATTTAGGGAAAGACACAGTATCCTATATGAAAAAGCAGGAATATGAAAAGTGGGATATATGGTATATAGATGAGTGGTATATCTTAAGAAAGTTATTAGAAGAACTTTTAAAAAGAGAATTAGAAACCTTAGAAGTTTTTCAAACGAGAAAGAGTATAGGAAGATATGTTGATCAACCGAAATTAAATGAACTTTCGAACCTAATAACACAACTAGAAAGGATTCTTGGTAATATACCATTTGTAAGGGAAGAAAAAGTAAATATTGAAACGATCAATGACTGGATAGAGTCTTTAAAAATTTATAAATTAAATGGTAATTCACTAGAACTTACATACTATCAAATGAGTGATGATCTATATCAAGATATAGAAAAAATTACATTAGATAAACAAGCACCAAACTATCAGAAGATATATGCAATTAGAGTAGCTAATAAACTATCTAGTGAAGAAAATCAAAGTAAATTACCTAAGTGTATTAATTTTCGATTAGAGGAATGGAAATGGGTGGAATTAATAAGAAAAATACAAAATCCATCATTTAATTTTAGAATCCAAGGAGATTATATAAAAGCATTTGAAGATATAGAAGTAAATGAAGGATTTGCATTTGCTGAATGGAAAAATAATATTCAACTATTAGTTAAGAATGGAAAATCCTTATAAAAGGAAATTGCTTCATGTAAGAAGAGTGTGGTATTAATGAACGATATATATCAAAGATTAAATGATTTAAAAACAGAAATAAATACTTTTTATGGTAATATTGAATCTATAACGCATAGTCTAGAGATAGTTAGTTATGTGAGAAATCATCCGGATGCAGGAAAAGAAGAATTAGAAATTGCAATGGAGTTTGGAA
>DLAC01000062.1:8055-12448 GCA_002493865.1 Caryophanales bacterium UBA7057 | reverse complement strand
GATTCAGAAAAAAACTAGAGAAAAATAGTTGAAATCTGATAAAATTGTGTTAAAATAGATATATATGATAATAAAGGGAGGATAAGATGATGGAAGAAGCGAGTAAAAAGTTGGTCATTGTTACTGAAGATGGTTCGGAAGAAGAAGTAGAATTATTATTTGCTTTTGAATTTAATGATACAAAAAAGGAGTATGCAGTTTATACTCGTAATGAGAAAGATGATGCTGGAAATATTACGATTTATGTTTCCTCAGTAATTCGTGAAGGAGATAAGGTTCAATTAGGTAGTGTTGAAAGCGACGAGGATTGGGCTAGAATTAAAGACGTTTTGAGAGAACTTTCAAAAAAAGATTAGAAAGGTGGTAGTTTTATATGGAAAATTTAGATATACAGAATACTACTGCTAAATTAGTAGGCGATAAAATTACTAGAATTGCACTACCAAAGAAGGTAAAACTTCGTCCGACTAGTAAGGAAGGAATTAGAGATAACTTAGTTAAATTTCCTGAAACGGCACAAGAAGTAACTCCTGTAGTACCAGCAGTTCAACCTGATGCAGGTGAAGTGGTTTCTGAGGTGGCAAACCCTAGTAATGTAACAGTGAATCCAGATTTACAATCTTCTGTTCCATCTAATGATGTAGCAACTACAGAGGGAGTAAAAGAGGAATCATCAGTTCCTAAACCAAATTCTAAATTGGATGGATTAACATTCTATGATTTAAAAGGAAAAGTAACACCAGCAGAGGGCTCTTTGCCAAAAGGATTAAAATTGAAAGAGGCAAAAGAAGCAGCAATGCTTTCTAATATTCCTGAATTAATTTCTACACCTGTTGCAGTAATTGAAGAAGTGAGTAAGCAAGTGGATACGGATGATGAATTTCAAACAGTTGAGCTACAACTTCCAGAAAGCAATGAACTTAGTTCTAAAGATGAATTCGATTCTGATTCAGATATGGAAGAGGTCAGTGTGGGTGAAATTTCTAGTGAGCAATCTTTAGAATCGAATGATTTTATGGGAACTGTTCAAGAAGAAACTTCTGAAGAAACGCAAGACGATATGGAAGAAATTGAAACAGAACCTATTTTTAAAGAAAGTTCTACAAGTACTTATTCTTTTGAAAAAGACTCGACGGATGATGTTCATCCTACACTTTCACACGTTGGATTAAATTCTAAAAAAACAGAGAAAAAGAAAGAAGTTGTACCTATTTATGAGCTTTGCGAAGCCATCGATACACAACGCCTTAAAACTAAAAAAGCAGAAGAAGAAGCAAGTCGCTTGTCTAAAGACTTTCAATCATATAAGGAAAAATCTCAAATTGAAATCGATGAGTCCTATCGTGAAGTGAAAGAAGCAGGTGATTCTCAAACAGAAGCAGAATCAAGATATAAGATTGCAGAACAAGAACATCAAACTGCTTTACAAAATTTGATTGATACAGGTAAGAGTCAACAAAGAATGTTGAAACAACGTCAAAGAGATGCCGATGAATTAATTAAAAAGGTTGTGCAAGAAAGAGAACAATTGGAGCAAACCAATAATACGACTTTAGCGCAAAATCAAGTTCAGTTACAAAAATATTTGAATAAAACCATTGATTATAATACAAAAACACAGGAGAAGAGGGAACAAACAGCTAAGTGGGAAGCAATTGCGAAGGCAATGCAAGATCCTGAAGAAGATTTGATGGGTTATATCAATCCGAATGAAGTTTATGAAATAGAAGATACAAATGTTTATAAAAAAGCTGCGTAATGATAAAGTACTAATAATTTTAGTACTTTTTTCATATTCTGTAATAGGTGTGGGACATGAAAGAGTACATAAATTATTATTATCATTTAACAGTTGTAGAACTCCGCCTTACGGATGGGAGATATTTTTTTCATGATTCTAAGCACCGTTACTTATTACAACCAGTTTACTTTTCACCGGAATCATTAGAAAATATTTATTCCTTTCATGAGTATCTTCGAAGTAAATCTGCCTTTTATCATCAGATTATTAAAAATGTACAGGGAAATTTGTTTTCCATGATTGATCAAAAGGCTTATGTTTTGTTAGAACTTAGTAATGTCCCAGAGGAGCCTATTAGTATTCATGATTTAAAAATAGAGTGGTCAATTATAGTTCCAAAAAATTATAAGTATTCTAGGAGTCATTTTCCTTGGTTTCCTTTATGGGAAGAAAAAATCGATTATTTTGAAAATGCCTTTTCTAATAGAAAAAAAGAATTTTGGATGGATTCTGCCGTTTTTGATTTTTTTGTAGGGATGGGGGAAAATGCTATTTCTTATATGAAAGAGACATTAAAAAACTTTTCTTCGGCCAATGAGTTGCCATTTGTTCCTTCTCACCGTAGGGTTTTTCCTCACACAAACTTAATTGACTTTTATAATCCTTTGAATATTATTATTGATCTTAGAGTTAGAGATATTGCTGAATATATGAAAGAATCATTTTGGAAATCTCAATATAATTTGACGGAATTGGAAAACTTTTTAGAAGAAGCACATTTTTCAAAGGTAGAAGCACAACTATTTTTTTCTAGACTTTTATTTCCAAGTTTTTATTTTGATTATTTAGAAAGAAAAGAACTCCCTAAAAATCTAGAGGATCGATTGGAGGAATATCAATTCTTTCTTACAGATATTTATAGTTTCTTAAGGGAACAGTATGCCATTGAAGAAATTCGGTGGTTAAAGAAAAAAACGTAGGCTATTCTACGTTTCTTACTTCAATTACTTCTGGAATTTCAGAGGTGATTGCAATTTCGACACCATCTTTTAGCGTCATGTCAATCATTGGACAATCAGCACAATGACCTAGCATTTTTACGTATGCAATTCCATCTTCATATTTTACGAATTCGATATTCCCACCATCACTTATTAAAAATGGACGAATCTTATCGATTACTTCTATAATTTTTTTTTCAATTTCTTGATTTTCTGTATTTTTTTTCATATTCTGTCCTTTCTTTTCTTATATTTATTATATGTTATTTTGCCTGTTGAATCAATCTAAATTCCTTAAAATGAAGCGAATTCAATTCAATTTTTATTGTCTTATGACTGTCGATTTGTTATAATTTAAAACGAAGGTGTAAGTATGCAGAAGTATGAAAAAGGAAATGTTGTTACAGGGTGTGTCACAGGAATTGAAAAGTATGGAATTTTCGTTGGATTAGATGAGTTTTATAGTGGACTTATTCATATTTCTGAGATTTCCTCTAATTTTGTTCGTAATGTCTCGGACTATGTAACGGTTGGTGAAACGATTCGGGTTCGAATCATGGATGTAGATGAAGAAAACTATCATGTAAAATTAAGTATTCGCGATCTTGATTATCGAGTAAATATGAAAAATCGTAGTAAAATCTTAGAAGTTGGTGGTGGATTTCAACCTTTAGAAAGGCGTTTAGATGGTTGGATTAGTGACAAAATGAAGGAAATATCGAAAAAAAAATGAAAAAAACGGAAAATGGTATTGCATTTTGAAATTCCCTATAGTATAATTTAACTTGTCATTAGTGGTTGACGTTTACCAAAATTTATATTTTGGGCGATTAGCTCAGTTGGTTAGAGCACCTGCCTTACAAGCAGGGGGTCATAGGTTCGAGTCCTATATCGCCCACCATTATGCCGAAATAGCTCAATTGGTAGAGCAACTGATTTGTAATCAGTAGGTTCCGGGTTCGATTCCTGGTTTCGGCACCATTTTTTGCCTGAGTGGCGGAATTGGTAGACGCACAGGACTTAAAATCCTGCGAGCTTCAACACTCGTGCCGGTTCAAGTCCGGCCTTAGGCACCAATGTGGAGAGGTAGCGAAGTGGTTAAACGCGGCAGACTGTAAATCTGCTCCCTCTGGGTTCGATGGTTCGAAACCGTCCCTCTCCACCACTCATTATTGCCTCATAGCCAAGTGGTAAGGCATCAGACTTTGACTCTGACATGCGCTAGTTCGAATCTAGCTGAGGCAGCCATTTTTAAATTTGCTTCGTTAGCTCAGTCGGTAGAGCATTTGACTTTTAATCAAAGGGTCTGGAGTTCGAATCTCCAACGAGGCACCATCTTAATGGAGGAATACCCAAGTCTGGCTGAAGGGACCGGTCTTGAAAACCGGGAGGTCGTGTGAGCGGCGCAGGGGTTCGAATCCCTTTTCCTCCGCCAATTTATATCGCGGGATGGAGCAGTTCGGTAGCTCGTTGGGCTCATAACCCAAAGGTCATAGGTTCAAATCCTATTCCCGCAACCAATTTGGTCTCGTAGTGCAGTGGTTAACACGTCTGCCTGTCACGCAGAAGATCACGGGTTCAAGTCCCGCCGAGACCGCCATATGGCTTCATAGCTCAGTCGGTAGAGCAAAGGACTGAAAATCCTTGTGTC
>DLAC01000062.1:0-7773 GCA_002493865.1 Caryophanales bacterium UBA7057 | reverse complement strand
AGGACTGAAAATCCTTGTGTCGCTGGTTCGATTCCCGCTGGAGCCACCAAATCGATCATAAACTCGGACTTCATGTTCGAGTTTTAATGTGCTTGAAGTTATGTTATAATCTGTATAAACTTATATTTATTAGGGGGATTATATGTCAAAAGTGTCTAAAAATATCAAGATGCTTGATATTTTATCATCAGGCAAAAAATATACATGTACGCAGTTATCTGAACTTTTAGAAGTAAGTCCTAGAATGGTTAGATCATATAAAGATGAACTAGAAAAAGAAGGAATATATATTGATACGATGTTTGGAAAAGAGGGAGGCTATCAATTACGCTCCAAAGTGGAACTTCCATCTATTTTATTTAATAAAAATGACATTGTAGTTATCGATTCTTTAGCCAAAAAAGTTACAGATCAACAAACTTTAAAACAATTAGATAAAATTAAACAAAAAATAATCAACTATTGTAAGTTAGTTGATCATGAAACATCTTTTTTAGATGAATCTAAAAGAAATATTTTGGAAGAAATTCAAAAGTGTATCACAGAAAATCAGAGTATTAAAATTGAATATGATAGTAAAGACATAGTAAAACAAAGAGTTGTATATCCAAAACAGGTGTATATTTATGAAAATGTAATTATGATTATTGTTCAGTATTCTGATGATTTAAATGATATTCGCCATTTGAACATAAACAGAATCAAGAAAATTATTAAATAGCATAAATGCTTCCTATTTCATTATTTATAATGATTCTAGGAGGTGTATTTTATGATAGAATTTGACCATGTTGCTATTCGTGTTCATGATTTAGAAGAATCCATCAATTTTTATAGAAAATTAGGCTATCAATTGCAAGAACAATTTCATCATGATAAGGAATATAAATGGGCAACATTAAAATTGGGTGCAACAAGATTAGAAATATTTGAGTCTCTTACAACAGAATCTTCAAAGATTGATCATATTGCATATAATTTTGATCATGAAGAAGAAGTATTATCAATGATGAATCAATTTGGATATTCTAAAGAGGAATTAGATATATTTTATGGAGATTTAAATCAGAAAAGTTTTTTCATAGAAGATAATAGTGGATTATCTATCCAATTTATAAAAAAGCATAAAAATCAGTAGCACTTGTTTATTTTTCATACGATGAATTTATATATAACTGTTATAAAGTATATAGAATTAGCAAATTCTATTATTTATTATACGTTATATATTTTTTTATGATTTTTCCAGTTTCTCTATTCCATTGTTTTGGTTTTATGATTCTACCTCTTTCTAATGCAACTTCTTCAAAGGTATCATTAAAAACATTTCCATAATTATATAGCGATTGTTGATGCTCAATGGATGCATTATCTTCTGTAATTATGCCATATGGATTTACTGCCATGAATGGACCAATGTTACATAATCCGTTTCTATCAAATTTTGAGGATTTACCAATATAAGTAACAACGATATCGATGGGTTTTAGTTCTACAGTTAGGTTTGGACTTAAATTTTCTGCGTTTCCCTCTCGGAACAATTTTAAACCATTTGTTAGACGATTGAGTTGATAAAAATATTTGGATTGTGAGTATTTTCTAATATTTTCCAAATACGTTTCCCACATATTTAATCTTTCTAATTCCTTTTGATGATAAATATCATAGGAAATTTCTAAAATAATACGACAGTTGGGACTATGAAGACTGATGGAATCCAGTAATTTTAAGAATTCTAAACTATAAATTGTTCCATTAATTGTCATTGATATTTGATCTACTATAATTTTATTATGAATCATATAGGTAAATATTTCTTCGATTACATCTAATGCTAAAGTAGGTTCACCACCACATAAACATAGGTTACCAATTGCTATAAATTGATTTAACGTTGCTTCAATCACGTCCTTAGACATATTTTTGTTACAGCTTTTTCCTCTCAAACAATGTTTACAATTCATATTGCAGTTATTAGTTATAATCATTCCTAGATTTTGGATATGCACCTTGCTCATAGCCATCCCCCACTAATTGCTAGATATTTTATAATAAGTGGCTTCATTTGTAAAGTTGTTATACTATTTTCCTTCAAATATCTAATGTAATTTTTAAAATTCTTAGATTTGTGGTAGACTAGTTATAGAAATTGGATTCGTATGTTGCTAGTTAGAATGTGATTTATGTAGGAAGTGATACAATGGATGTCATAGTAAATCAAGGATTATATTTTGAACATTATATGAAGCATACATATTATGTTGTTTTAGCTTGGAAAGAAATTCAAAGTACTTTGATAGAAGAAGGACTGGTCAATGAAGATGAATTTCAAAAAATCAATCAACTTATTTTATGGCACGATCATTCCAAAATAAGTGGAGAGGAATGGCTTCCTTACGCTAGAAGATTTTATTCTAATCAAGGAAATGAAGAATCCGTAAGGCAAGAATTTAAAAAGGCAGTTACTCATCACAAGAGAGAAAATATCCACCATTTCGAATCCTTAAAGGACTATTTGGGAACTGACTGGAGATGTTATATTGTGGAGATGGTATGCGATTATATTGCAATGGGCTGGGAGTTTGGCAAGTATATTTTTGAATATTATGAAGAAAATAAGAGCCAAATAGAACTACCTTCTAGATATCAAGAATATTTAGAATGGATATTAAAAGTCTTACGAGAAAGTTCCATTTACTCTTATTTAGAGGAACCAATGAGTCAAAAAAGAATGACTTATTTATATTTTAGTGAATAGTATTTTCTACCTATTTTCATTTTTTACTTGCATTTACTAAAAATAACTATTATATTAATTAATTAAGGGAGGTTTTGAAATTGGGAAAATTAGAACTACTAGATAACCAATTATATGCGGCAATTTATGGGATGCCTAAGAAAGGCAATGTAACGGAAATCTGGGATTCTATCAAGAGTGATCAAGATTTGTTAAAAGAGGCTATCAAGGTAAAAAGAAATAAGTGGAACACTGGAGATCTAGTTTGTAGTTTAGCAATTTGTGATGCATTGTTGGTAGATTTTCGAAATGTAGATCGTGAGATATATCAAGAGTTAATTAATACAATTTATTCAAATCGGGATATTGCACGAATTTGCATTGATCATGATAGTGGTGATTCTTTCTTACTCATGAGTTTATGGAATTTTGATTTAAAATTAACAGAAGAACAAAAGGCTTTTGCAGTTTCTGAGGCAATGAATATGCCAGAAACAGTGGGTGTTAGAGAAGATGCTACGAATGCACATGGCAGGGGCGATTTTGACATTCGCTATTGGATTTTAAGAAACCCAAATTGGACCATAGAAGAGAAACAAAAACTCATTATGGAATTTTGGGCCAATGATGATGACTATGATGAAACTTTAGAACAATGGGAGTGGGGTGTTGTCAATGATAAAGCAAATTATCAGGGAGAACCAACGCCACCATTTGATCGTTATGATCTTTTTTATACGACAGATGTTGTTTATGAATACTTACTAGATTATCATAAAGATAAAGCAACTACGGATCGATTGTGGGATGAAATTCAATTTTGTAAGAAAATGCACGAACTTAGACCAATGCAATGGGAAACTTCTAAAGTTGATATACGTGCACAAATCACTGTAACGAATGACCGTGATGGACAAAGAATGGCAGAGATAGAGCAGATGTTTGAAAGGCTTGCCCAAAAATTTGGTTTTTCTGTTACTGTGGAATCTTCTAATCAGGATACAGATAAGGATTCAGATACTGTTGTATATCAGAAAAAATTTCCATTAAAGTAAAATGTTATCATTATGACTTACGATTTATTAAACAAATATAATGATTTAAATTTATGAAATGAATTGGAAAAATATCCAATTCATTTTACTTATGTTATAATAATATAATGTATACAGGGAGTGATTTGTATGTTTCAAGAGTTGCGTAATCAATATAAGGAATTTATCTATGAGTCCTTTCAAGTGGAGGAGACACCTGAGCAATATACTGTCACTTATCATTATTGTATGAACGAATTATCATTTTTTCCACAGATTGTTGTGGAAAAAGAACAAATTACAAATCAGAATATTGATAGAGATTTCCTGAATTATCTATTTTTTCAATATGGATTGTTTGATTTAATGAATTATTATAAATTAACTTGTTCTCCTAAGATTATTATTCGGCCCATGAAAATTAGTAAAGAACAATGTGAATTTTTTAAAAAAGTTTTATATCATGGATTGGGGGAATATTTCTATAAAAATGGAATTACCTTGTCCTATCAGGAATTTGTAGAATTTGAAGTGGAAGCAACAAAGGAATATTCAAAAAGGGAAATTGATGGGGATTTTTCTGGCAATCTGATTCCGGTTGGTGGTGGAAAAGATTCTATCGTCACACTAGAATTATTAAAGGAATATCGTCCTGATAATAAAGTGTTTATGTTAGAAAGAAACCTGTATCCAAAGAATCAGGCAGGATACGATTCAATTCAAATGGCCGGATATCAGGAAGAAGATATTATCATTTTTAAAAACAATTTGGATTTAAAATTATTAGAACTGAATAAAAAAGGATATCTAAATGGTCATATTCCATTTTCAGCTTGTTTATCAATGGCTAGTTTCTTAATGGCTTATTTGACTAATAAAAAATATATTGTACTATCCAATGAGGCAAGTGCGAATGAAGGAAACGTCCAAGGGATGAATATTAATCATCAGTATTCAAAAAGTTATGAATATGAAAGAGATTTTAGAGAATATACAAAGAAATATCTAACTGAAAAAATAGAATACTTTAGTCTCCTTCGATGTCTCAATGAGTATGAAATCGTTCAAGAATTTCTGAAACATAAAAAATATCTTAGAATTTTTCGCAGTTGTAATGTAGGAACCAAAGAAAATGTTTGGTGTAATCATTGTTCAAAATGTTTATATGTATATATTATGCTTTATCCACATTTAACAACTGCGGAAATGAAACAGGTATTTTCTAATGAAATGTTAGATGATGCTTCCTTAGAAGAGATTTTTAAAGCGTTAGTTTTAGAAGATGTGGATAAACCATTTGAGTGTGTTGGCGAGAAGAAAGAAATTAATTATTCTTTACAGAAAGCTGTGGAGCTAAAGAAAGATCATCTTCCATATTTATTAGAAAAATATAATGAATATCCACATCCAAAGATTTCTTCAGAGGAAATTGAACATTATTTTAATCATCAACATTTTATTCCAATCGAGTATTTGAAACTTGTAAGGAGAAGCTTATGAAGGAACAGATTTATAATGAACTAAAGGATAAGAGTATTTTATTATTAGGCTTTGGAAAAGAAGGAAAATCCAGTTATCAGTTTATTCGCAGTATGGATCCAACAAAGGAAATAGGAATTGCAGATCTTCATCTAATTCAAGATTTTGGTTTTTCTAATGACCCTTATCTAACATTTTATATAGGAGAAGATTACTTGAAGGCTTGTGCTGACTATGATGTTATTATCAAGGGTCCTGGTGTCGTAATTAAGGATTATTTAGATGAGGAAATCAAAAGTAGAATTACTTGTCAGACTGATTTATTTTTAAAATATTCTAAGAATCAGACGATTGGAATTACTGGTACAAAGGGAAAGAGTACAACCTCTAGTTTGCTTTATCATATATTACAGAAACTTGGAAAGTCCAGTGTACTCATTGGGAATATTGGAATCCCTGTTTTTGATGTATTAGATTGTTTAGAAGGGGATACTATTTGTGTATTGGAGTTAGGGGTTCACCAATTAGAATTTATGAAACATTCTCCTAATATTGCGGTAATTTTAAATATTTATGAAGAACATTTAGATCATTATCTTTCAATGGATGAATATGTAAATGCGAAGAAAAATATCTATTTGTATCAGACAGAAGGAGACACTCTTTTAGTAGGAAATTCTTCTTATTTAGAATTTTTAGATCATATTCATGGTACCATATATCGAAATCAAAAGAGAAATAAAAACTGTTATTTTTTAGACAAAGAAGATTTCATCATTTATAATGGTAGTAAGAAGATAGTAATTCCTCGTTTTAAAATAGAAACTACTTTAAAAGGAGAACATAATCTAACTAATATTTTAACTTGTCTCACTATCATTTCTATTTTGGGTTTTGATCTAGAAAAAGGAATTCAATCTTTGAAGGATTTTAAAGGATTGCCTCATCGCTTGGAATATGTTGGAACATATCATCAAATTTTATTTTACGATGATGCAATTGCGACTAGTATTCCATCTGTGATATCTGCAATTAATACTTTAGAGATTGTGGATACTTTAATTTTAGGAGGCATGGATCGTGGACTTGATTATTTACCACTTGTTACTTATTTACAAACGAGTACCATTCGAAATGTTTTACTCCTTCCGGAGACAAATCAGAGAATTGAAAAATTATTTAGAGGTTTTAAATCTTCACTCAATGTAATTTCTGTATCAGATATGGAAGAGGCGGTTTCTCTTAGTTTTGAAATCACAAAAGAGGGGAAAATTTGTTTATTATCTCCAGCTGCTGCTAGCTATAATGTTTATAAAAATTTTGAGGAAAAAGGAAATCATTTTCAGAATTTAATTAAGAAAAGAGGAAAATAGAATGACAATTGAAGAACACTTAAATCATATTATTAAAAATTTAGATGATAAGGGAGAAATTGATACAAATAAAATTAGTGATGGAAGTCATACTTTTGAAGAATTGTATGATCATCGTGCAAAACTATTTAGTGTCATTTGTAATTTACATAAAGAAATTAGTTGGAAGTCAAGACTTCATGATGATGGTACGATGTATGAGGGATATTTTATTGTAGGTATCGAAACAGAGGAAGGACAAGCAACCTATCATTATGGATTAGAACTTTGGGATCTATTCGATGTGGAAGAACTACCTAGAGCGCCTAAATATGATGGACATCATTCTAATCAGGCAATTGAAAGAATTACTTCATTAGGGAAGGTAAAAGCAAAGGGTAGCTATCCAAAACAATGATTGTGAAACTTTGATAAAAAGGAGTGTAGGCTATGGCAAGTTCAGTGATTCATATGTGCGTGGCTAAGAAGATTAATGAGAAATTAAAACTTCCTTTAAATATGATTCTTCTTGGTTCTATTGCACCGGATATTAGTAAGCATATGGGGGAAACTAAGACTAGAAGTCATTTTTTAACAGATGGAGAGACAGTAGATATTCCTCGTTTTTTGGAAAAATATCAAAGTCAGTTGAATCATCCATTTATGATGGGATATTTTATTCATTTGTATACAGATTTTTTATGGGATAAGTATTTTATCAGTGAAATTGTAGAAAATGATACGATTACCTTGCTTAATGGTGACAAGGTTTCTACGGATCTGGAATTATATCATAAATTAATTTATCATGACTATACAAATTTGAATATATTGCTTTTAGATGAATACGGACTGGACTTATCTTTATTTTATGAGGAAGCGGTATTGCCAGAATTAGAAATGGATGAAATTCCGGTAGAAAAACTCTCTGTACTTATCGATTATACAGGGGTGATTATTGAAAATACTAAGAAAAAGAAGGATTATACGTTTAACTTAGAACAGATTAAAGCATTTATAGAAACTTCCTCTGATTTGATTTATTTAAAGATTCGAGAGTTCGATTTTTGATTCAAAATCGGGTCTTTTTAAGTTTCAATTGCATATATAAAAGAAGAAGGGGATAATTTTATTGCTTACGAAAATGTAAAAAAAACGTAAATTTTTAGAG
>DLAC01000019.1 GCA_002493865.1 Caryophanales bacterium UBA7057 | reverse complement strand
TCCCATTTCATATTGCACTGCTTTCATTGTCAAATAAGGATATTGACTTTTTAAATAAGCATACTCTCTCAATTCATTGGGAGTTCCTTTATCTGCCAATCCATCCGTTAAAAAGATAGTACTACATTCTCTGCCCTCTTCTTTTTGATAATGATTCAAAAGTCCTTCTACCTTTACTAGGGCATCATAATGATTTCTTTTCCCCATCGGAAATGCTAGATAGGTATTTAGTTGAGATTCTAGAACACTATATTCATTTATAAAATCTGAGATTACTCTTGCTTCTGTTCCATAAGTAATTAAGGCTACACGATTAGAATCATTCATCAATAGACTTTTAACTAAAGAGATTGTTTCTTCTTTTAACACATCTAGCTTTTCTCCATTCATAGAATCAGAAAGACCCAAAGCCAAAATAATATCACGTTTCTTTTGATTTACTTTGGCAATAGAATCTACTTCAAATGTGATTCTAGCCTTATTCATGTCCATCCATTTGGCGCTTTTTGTTACCTCAAAGCTTCCTTCTTCTTGGATGGAATAATCTAAATCTTTGGATGAAAATGAAATGCTTGGGTTCGCTTCTAGTAACGAATAGGAATTGATAAACAAGCAAAGTATAACAGAAATTATTCCTAAGCCAATACATCCAGCTATAAAGTTTCCATTTTCTAATCTTTTGGTCAGTTTCTTCATCGTTTTACTCCCACTCCTATAACCCTTATCAATTTTTCATTCCACTATGTTTTTTAGTATTATTCTTCATCTAATTTTACCAAGACTTCTCTTGGCTTCGAACCATTTGCTGGTCCAATGATTCCTCTTTCTTCTAATAAATCAATAATTCTAGCAGCACGATTATAACCTAAACTATATTTTCTTTGTAATTTGGAAGCGCTTGCTTGTCCTGCCATAATTACATATTCAACGATTTCGTTATAAAGTGGGTCTTCATATTCTTCTGGAGCATTTTTTACATCATCTACACTGAGTCCACCTTCATTAGAAGATTCTCCTAAGTTCATGAATCTTTCATCGTATTGGGCTTTTTGCTGAGAGATTGCCCAATCACAAAGTTTTTGCAGATCCTCATCAGAAACATAAGCACCTTGTACACGAACTGGTGCATTTTCTCCCATTGGTAAAAATAACATATCCCCTTTTCCAAGTAATTTTTCTGCCCCAATTTGGTCTAAGATGGTACGTGAATCAATACTTGAAGATACAGCGAATGAAATACGAGATGGGATATTTGCTTTGACAACACCTGTAATAACATCTGTAGATGGTCTTTGTGTTGCGATAATTAAATGAATTCCAGCAGCACGCGCCATCTGAGTAATTCTCATAATAGAATCTTCTACCTCTTTACTAGCAACCATCATTAAATCAGCAAGTTCATCAATAATAACAACGATATAAGACATATGGTTTAATTGTTCTTCTTCTGGTTTTCCTTCGTTTTGTTTATCTACCCATTCATTATAGGTTGAAATGTTTTTTACTCCTTTTTCACTGAAAGTATCATATCTATCTTCCATTTCTCTTACAATTCTTTTTAAAGCATCATTTGCTTTTCTTGGATCTGTAACTACAGGAATTAATAAATGAGGAATACAATTATACATACTAAGTTCTACTTTCTTAGGATCCACGAGTACTAATTTTACTTCGTTTGGTTTGGTTCGCATCAATATAGATGCAATGATACAGTTAATACAAACGGATTTACCACTACCAGTAGAACCTGCAACTAACATATGTGGGGTTTTATCAATTTCACAGAAAATAGAGTTTCCCATGATATTTTTACCTAAAGCAACTAAGAGTTTACTATTCTTCTTATTTTCAGGAATGGAATCTAAAATTTCTCTTAATCCAACTGGACTGACAGAATCATTGGCAAGTTCAATACCAACTGTGCTCTTTCCAGGAATTGGTGCTTGAATACGAACATCTTTCTTGGCTAATGCTAAAGAAATTTCACGATTTAAACTTAAAATTTTACTTACCTTAGTACCAGAAGAGATTTCTAACTCATATTGAGTAACACTCGGTCCAACGTTTACTTCTACTACTTTTGCAATGATGTTAAAGTCTTTTAATACTTTTTCTAATTTTAAAATATTTGCTTCGATAATTTCATTATTATTTCCATTTTTTCCTTTCTTCGTCACAGAAAGTAAGGATAAAGATGGTAATTGATAGTTACGATTTGTATGATCATGAATTTGAACTTCTTTTTGAGGTTCTCCTGCTTCTATTGTTCCTTCTGTAGCTGTAGAACTTTCCATCGTATTCTCTTTCGCATGAGTTAATTCATCAATACTATGGATTCTAATTTTATTATCCATGGATGGTTCTTCTTTCATTGATGACTCTTCTTTTTCTAGTTCTTCTTTTAAAATAGAGGAATCATTGACAATAACACCTGTTTCTTCCAAACTTGGTTTTTTCTTCTTGTTGGATCTTTTAAATGGTTTTGTAATAAAGGAAACGATATCAAAACCAGTTAACATAGCAATACTTACTAATAAAAATAGGATTGAAACAATATAGGTTCCTTCTAATGCAAATAATTTATAAAAAGCCACACTAAATAAAGCTCCAATCACCCCTGCGCCTTTTAATGTAAGGGCAGTATCATCCATAATGTGTTGAAAATTGGCAACTAAATTATCAACGGTTACTTGAAATACCATTAAGACATCTTTTGAGTATGTTTTTACGTATGTGGTATGCTCTAATACCAATAAACCTGCCATTAAAAGATATAGTCCAATCATACGACGTGTAAAGAAATCTGGAAGTTCTCTTTTATAAACCATATAGCATCCTAGAAAAAAGACAAAGAGCAATAAAACCTGATACCATGTTCCAATTAAAAACATGGCAAAACTAGCTCCTAACTCTCCTATAATTCCTAAGGGTGTAGGTACAATACTTAAAATTGAAACAACAATCAAAAAAAGTCCAATTACTTCATTCCAATGTTCAAATTTCTTTTCTTCTGACTTTTTCTTCTTTTTTGTTTTTGCCATAAAAAATACACCTCATATATCTTAATTCCATTATACATTTTTTTATAAAAAAATAAAAGATTTAATCAATAATTTGACAAAACTAAATTTTTTAAGAATGATTTCAAACATAGAAAAAGAAAAACCATTCGGTTTTTCCTAGGATTAAAATTTTATTGATCATTATTTCACTTTTCCAAAGCGAGAGAATGGGAATAATACAAATGAAGTTTTTCCTAGAATTTGCTCTTTCTTGACAACCCCAAAGCTTCTACTATCTAAAGAATCTGTCCGATTATCTCCCATTACAAAATAGGTGTCTTCGGGAATTCGTTTCAAATCAATTGAATGTAAGTCAAAATCATAAGTCACACGGTTTGAATGATGATCTTCCACTTTTTTTCCATCAACATAAAGCTCATTATCTTTATATTCAATCACTTCTCCTGGAAGCCCAATTACTCTTTTAATTAGTTTCTGACTTCCTACTTGAACGACTACAATATCAAAGCGTTTGATTTCATGGAACCTATAAGTCATTTTATCTAAAATCATAAAATCTTTATTATGAAGTGTATCCTTCATACTATTTCCATTTACTAAAATTGTCCCAAATGCAAATTTCTTAATACATAAAATCACAATTAAAACTAAAATATATGGAAGCAATTCTTTTACATAATGTATAAACTTTTCCTTCATAACGCAACCCCGAAAAATAAAAGAAGACACATGGTCCTCTTTTATTTGTCTCTTCTTTCTTTAATTTTATATTGACCAACGAAACCTCTTAAGAATGTTAATTTAGCACGTCTTACTTTACCTTTTTTAACTACTGTGATTCCAGCAATTTTTGGAGAATGAATTGGGAATACTCTTTCTACTCCGATTCCTGAAGACATTTTACGAACAGTAAATGTTTCAGAAACACCTCCATTTTTACGGGCAATTACAATTCCTTCAAATGCTTGAATTCTTTCCCTTTTTCCCTCGATGATCTTAACATCAACACGTACTGTATCACCGACTCTAAATTCAGGAATATTAGGATTCAATTGTTTTTCAGTAATTTTGTCAATTACATTTGCCATATACGATATCTCCTTTCTCTGTTTTTTCTGTAATCATATTCAAAATGATCAAAATACGAACATCGGATTACTAACGTTTTAAATTATAACAATATTTTTCAGAAAAAGCAACTACTTTTAGAAGTTTTTAAAAAGTCGTTAATTTTCATTTGGAAGTCCG
>DLAC01000015.1 GCA_002493865.1 Caryophanales bacterium UBA7057 | reverse complement strand
GGATAATGTAAATATGCGTCAAATGAATTGACGAGTGGTAAAATTTACTATATAATGGATTTATGTAAAAAAGAGGAGGAAGTATTATGGATTTTGTACAACTTTTAGCTTGTCCAAGTGATTTAGTACCAGTATTTAAATTTATTAAATTTGGAATTTTTCCAATCATTCAAATTGGTATCCCAATTATTTTGATTGTTATGGGATCTATTGATTTAGGAAAGGCCGTTTTATCCAGCGATGATAAAGAAATTAAAGGGGCAACTGGAAAATTAATTAAAAGAGCCATCGCAGCTGTTGCAGTATTCTTTGTAACTACCATTGTATCTTTACTAATGGGAATGTTTACTAGCTCTGGTTCTACAGATAATAACAATGTTTCTGGTACTGACAGTTGGAAAGATTGTTGGTCTTCACTTCAAAGATAGTTTTCTATTGCTGTAGAGAAAATTAAATTGTTAGAAACTTTAGAAAATCGTATCTGATTTTCTTTTTCTATATGAGGAGGTTTTATGAAGGATTTACTAAAAGACATTGGAACAAAAAAGATACTGATTGTATCTGGAATTATTGTAGGTGTGATTGTTTTCATTATCATTGCTTTAAAACTATTTAATTCAATGTTCGCAGGAACTAGTTATTCAAAAATTGAGTCGACGATGGTAAGTGCTGCTAGAAAGTATTATGAAAAGAATCCGAAAATGTTACCACAAATGTCAGGCGGAGTAGTCAATATCAGTTCTACAAACTTAACTTCCAATGGGCATATGAAAGACTTGAACGAGTATACAAAGAAGATTGATGGAAGTCTTAGTTGTACAGGAAGTGTTTCTGTTACCAATATTGAAGGACAGTACCGTTATACGCCAAGCTTAAATTGCGGAGATAAATATAAAACTACGACTTTAGTAGGATACGTTCGTGATCATGAACCATTAGTAATTACTGGTCAAGGGCTTTATGAATTAAATGGTGGCTATGTGTTCCGTGGAGATGCACCAAATAATTATGTTCGTTTTGCAAATCATCTATGGTATATTACTAAAATTTATGATGATTATGCTTATTTAATGCTTGCAGATCGTGCGAATTATCGAAGTGTTTGGGATGATCGTTATAATGTAGAGCGTGGTTCTAATACAGGAATTAATGATTATCAGGTAAGTAGAATGCGAACTTACTTGGAGAATCTTTATAATTCAGAAGAGTTATTCACAAGTAGTGATAAGATGTTATTAACTCCATATACGTTACAGGTTGGAAATCGTTCATTATCGCAAACGGCCAATGATGGAAGTATTGAGGGAAGTGTAACCATCGAAAATAGTTATATTGGAATACTACCTGCTTATGATTATATTAATGCAAGTATTGATACTTCTTGTGTTTCTACGGAGTCTAATAGTTGTACTAATTATAATTATATGTCATATTTTGACTTTGCATGGTGGCTTTCCACTGGAAATAGTGAATCCACTCATCAAGCCTATAAAGTGAATTTGGGAACTCTTGATTTTGGAATGGCAAATCAAGATTCTAGAGTACTTCCAGTCGTTCGCTTAGTCAAAGATGCTTTATATGTAAGTGGAGATGGAACCAAAGATAATCCATATGTAATAAAATAGAAATTTCAATTAGAAGAATCTAGGTTCTTCTTTTCTTTTGATTTTCGTGACTAATTTCTCTGATACATGATATACTATAGTAGAAAGTTTGGTGATATCATGAAAAGAATGAGTAGTGAGAATTTAAATTATTTATTAATTGGAATTTTAGGAACGATCATTATTATTGGTTTAGTTTTAGTTATTTTTTGGAAGGTACCTAGTTTTTCTTTAAAAAATAATAAAACTTCTAAAGATACCGAAAGTGGTAGTAAAGTGTCTTCGACGCCTATTCCTACCGATCATCTGCCTACTATGACGCCTACTTTGGAACCTACATCTCCTAGTACAGTTCCAGAGCAAACGGAAGTTCCACCTTCTACGGTTTCACCTTCGATAACACCAGTTCCTTCTAGTCCTCCAGTAGAAGCCAATCCTTCTTTATCAGAACTTGGAATTGTTCAATATTTTGAACAACAGTTTCAAGAAGTAGATAGTTCCACTTCTGAAGATATTTCTTTTCGAGAAAGGGCAAAAAATACATTTACAACAATTATAGATTTTATCTTTTATGACAAGGAAGTGAGTGGTTATACTTTTCATGGATTAACGAATTCTGCCAAATTAAAGGTCATTTCTCTTGCTTTAAAAATTGACAATTCCATTGACCGACATTTTCCAAATTATAAAGATACAATCAAAGATAAATATGCTTCCTTTAAGGGAAAAATTGCTGTTAAATATTTAGAAATCACGGAAAGCCTTTGTGAAAGTGTTGGAGTAGATACTTGTAATCAAGCCAAAGATGATTTTGATACCATGAAAAACAGTTTTGGTTTTACTTGGAGTTTATTAAAGGAACTTGCTTCCTCTGGAAAAGAAAAAATTTCTAACTTTTATTTAAATTGGAGAAATTCTTAAGTTTTAGATTTATTTTGTATATTTTAAAATGAAAATTCAATACTAATAATGACTCTAGAATAATAAAATAAACTAGGGTGGTAGTATGACACGAATTTTCTTTTTTTTGCTTGGATTTGGATTAATGGTTATTGGTTTTACTTATATTATCACTTATTTAAATTTGCTTTCTTTTGGATATAGTTTTATGGAATACTTATTTTTTATTGCGAAACGGTTAGAGTGTCAGTTCGCAATGATTGGGTTTCTCATGATCAGTATTGTGATTTTAACAGATAGGAGAGAATATCATGGTTTATATTTATGACATATTAGTTAACTTTAATGATTCTTATCTTTTCGATTTTTTTGAGTGGAATATGAATGACTCGATTGAAAATCTTAAAAAGGTGAGGCTCTATCATATTTCTACGAATTGTATGGATGAACTGATTGAAAATCAGGTATGTGTTTCTACTTATTTTTTAGAAGAAATTTTTAAAACCTGTGAAGTTTATACTAAAAATAGTGTCAAAACTTTTCCTTATGTATGTCTGTTTTCTGATGGAATTCGGGTAATTGCTATTGAATTTGATTCTAAGGGTCTTAGTCAAGAAAAAAGTAAATTGATTTTAGAAGAGGAAGAGGATGTTTTGGAAATTGTAGAGGATATGGAAGTCTATGATTTATCCTATCATGTGGTTGAAAAAGAGAATAACCGTTTTTTCTTAACGAGAAAAGAATTAAAAATGAGAAAGTATTTAATGTCTGAGATAGAATCTGCCTACCATGAAAAGGCTTATGAAAAATTGAAATTTTTATATGAAGAGTATTTTGAGAAAGAAGGAATGAGTTACCAAAAAATGAAGGATGATTTACTTTCTAGTATGACTATGTTCTTTGATTCAAAACATGTTTCCTTATATGAAATGTTAAAACTTTCTCACAAAAGAAAGCAAATATAAAAAGAACTCTTAAAGTTCTTCATAATTAATATTCATTTTTGTTTTTACATTAGATAATGTATTTTCCGCTTTTTTCTTGGCTACTTTAGAACCATCTTCTAAGATTTTTTGAACTTCTTCTGTATGCTCTAAGTAATAGGTTCTTTTTTCACGAATTGGTTTCAAGAACTCATTCATTTTCTCTATGAGTTCTTTTTTACATGTGACACATCCACGACTTCCTTTTTTACATTCTTCGCAAACTGTTTCTAAATGATCATTTTTAATGAGTTTATGATAGTAATAAACCATACATACTTCTGGATTGGCAGGATCATCTTTCTTGATTTTGGTAGTGTCTGTCTTAGCATTCATAATTTTTTTAGAAATGGTTTCTTCCGTATCTGCGAGATAAATGGCATTTCCTAACGATTTTCCCATTTTCTCATTCCCATCTAATCCTTTAATTCTAGGAGTGGGGGAAAGAAGTGCTTCAGGTTCTTTTAAGGTATCTCCATAAATATGATTAAATTTTCTTACGATTTCTCTACATTGTTCAATTAATGGAAGCTGATCTTCTCCAACTGGGATTAATTCGCCAGTAAATGCCGTAATATCAGCTGCTTGACTGACAGGGTATCCAACAAATCCATAGGTAACACTTTCTCCATCATTTCCAAATAGTGCTTTCTTTTGAGAAATCTCTGTTTTAACGGTTGGATTTCTATAAAGCCTAGCAATCGTTACTAAGTTTGAATAAAAGACAGTTAGTTCTGCAATTTCTGGAATTTTTGACTGAATAAATAGTGTGGTTTTTTTTGGGTCAATTCCAATAGATAATAAGTCAATTGCAAGTTCTTTTACATTCATTCTTACTTTTTCAGGATGATCAAAATTATCTGTCAATGCCTGAACATCGGCGATTTCTAAGAAAAATTCATACTCATTTTGTAATTTTAACCAATTTTGACATGCACCAAAATAATGTCCTAAGTGTAAGTTCCCAGTAGGTCTAATTCCTGTTAAAATTGTTTTTTTCATAAAATCACTTCCTAATTCCATTTTATCATAAAAAACTTGTAAAATGAATACTATTCCTTTATAATAGTGAGCGACTGGGAGGTTTTATTGTGAGTAAAAGTAAGTATCTTGAAATTGAACAATTCTTTAGAAGCCTAGATCTTTATTGTTTAGAAGATGTTCTTCACTATATTGAGTCAAACGAAAACAAGAACTTTGATACAGAACTGTTAAGGAACTCTATCAATGACTCTATTCAAGGAGTAACACATATTTCTTTGATAGGAACTCTGATTGAAAGAAGAAAATTAAAAAATTCAGTCAAAGGAATGTCTCAAAAAATACAGGAATCAACAGAATCCATTGAGACTTGCCGATCATATCTGAACGAGTTAGGAAAGTTTTCACCCAAATTATTATTAGAATACATTTCTTTGATTGTAAATGAACATGAACAACTTCCGTTTGTAACATATTTTAATGTTTCTACGGGTAACTATGAATCTATGAATCAGATGTTACGTACGTACATGGCAAACTTTGTTACCAACAATCCAAATGATTTTTTTAGAAATTATTGTAGTGACCAATGGATAGAATATCATTTGTTGCTTCCTGAGGCTTTAGAAGGTAATTGGCGCACGGAACCTCAACCATATCTATGTTTTCCTAAAGGAAAAAAAGTTTCTGTATTAGATTTTGAACAAGGAGGAATTCTTTCTTCCGAATTGAGTGCGTTTCCTTATCTAGAAGAAGAAATGAAAAAGTTAGTCAATTATCGAATGATTCATTCTGAACTTAGTCAAAAAGAAGTGTTACAACACATGATTGATGAAAAGCAAAATAGTCAGAAAGTTTATCGAAAAGATCCTATCATCTAATAAACTTTCTTTTTTTGTATATTTTTTTTGGTTTTGTACATGCTACAAATAAGGAGGAAATATATGAAAAGAAAAATATTATTCTTATTTTTAGGACTTTTCTTAGTGGTTGGTTGTACACAGATGATGAATACACCTACAAAACAAGTTGAAGAATTTTTAAGCAAATATCAAACGATGGATAAGAAGGTAATGAATCAATTGGATGAGGTGATTGATTCTGCTGGTACTATGACAAAAGAACAAAAAGAAAAGTATCGGGAACTAATGAAGAATCAGTATAAAAATCTAGCATATAAAATTAAAGAAGACAAAGAGGATGGAAATGAAGCAACCGTGGAAGTCGAAGTTGAGGTCTATGATTATGCAACAGCAATTAAAAATTCAGAATCCTATTTATTAACGCATAAAGAAGAATTTTTAAGAAGTGATGTAGAGGAAGAAACTGTCGATGAAGAAAAATTTATGGATTATAAATTGGAACAGATGGATAAAGTAAAAGATAAGATTAAGTATACACTTCATTTTGTATTAGAAAAGAAAGATAAAGAATGGAAATTAGAAGATATTACAGATATCGATCGGCAAAAATTACATGGATTATATTCATAAAAAAAGTCACTGTCTCTCTTAGTTGATTTGACTAAGATACAGTGATTTTTCTGTATTATAATTATAAAAGTCCTGAATTGTAAGCATCATTTGATCTAGTAATTCTTGATTTTTTTGGTCTAATTTTTCTGTCATATCGGTTAGAGTATATTCTTGATATTCATTAGAAAATTCTGGGGTTTGATATTTCTGTTCTAATGCTGTTAGGGCGATTGCTTCTAATTTCTCATAGTCATTTAGATAAGATAAACGGAGATTTTCTTTGTCTATCTCACTTTCTTCTAACATGTAATTATCTAAGATAAAAAGGCTGTACTGTTTATTTAATTTCATAAGATAAAAAACTGTTTCTTTTGAATATTCCGTTTCACTTTCTATTAGATTTTGAAATAGATTTCGATTGATTTCTAACAGACTCATTTGAATTAAGTCTTCCGTTTTAACATTTAAATTTTCACTTTCATCTGCAAAGAAGCCATAGCATAAGTCAATGGAGTGCATTAACTTATGAATTTGATTTTCTTTTTGATTTCTATTTCCAAATAGCTGATAGAATCCTTCTTGGTTTTGTGAAAGAGAAAGACTCGCTAATGTATCTTGAAATCTGTAATTTGGGGTTGGAATAAAAGAAAGTTCTAATAAATATAGTAAATCATATTCTGGAATATCAATTGGATAATTTAAGTCCATTTTTTGTGACTCTACATAGGCAATATATTCATCTAAAGCAATCGTTCTAAGAGGGGACGGCTTTTCTATCCTTGAATATTCTATTGGTTCTTCCCAAACACTTTGTTTTAGTTTGGTACTAGTAGAATCCTGATGGGCACTTTGAATTAAGTGAACATCTTCATGTGCTTGTGTAATTTTATAATATTCTAAATCCCAATCTTCTAAGAAAGTCATCGTTCGTGTCGATGGTTCATAGTTTGCAAAATAGGGAACTTCCATAACTGGGACTCTTGTATCTTTTAAGATTTCTAGTTCTTCTAAGTTATAAGAAATATTTTTTAAGTCAAGGTTGTAATCTTGATTCATGATATCAACAAACTTTTCATGATTGTTTAAAATTTCTTGTAGTCCTTCCTCTGAAAAGACTGTTAAATAGTCTAGGTCAGGATGTTCCTTTAAATATATTTCATTATTTTCCTTTATTTTTATAAGTGCCTCTTCCCAGGAAATAGAGTTTGTGCTTTCTTGGTAAATGGAACTTTCTAGATGACTACATTCACTTTTCACTTGCCAAGAATCATCACTTAATAATTGATTAATTTCTGGGAATGTTACTTTTGAACTTTCTAATAGTACTTGATCAAATAAGTCTTTATAATCTGTTAAATCTTCTGTTTGTGATTCAAATTCTACTTCTTGTGCTCTTGTAATGGGAGCAGGTATCACTTCTAAAGCAATGGAAACTGCAAGAAAATATAAGTTTAATTTTTTCATAATGTAAAATTTAGTCCCTTCTTCCACGAGATTCCATTCTACCATAATGTGGTAAAAATGTAAATTGTTTTTTCAAAATATAGTATATTCACGTTCTAAATGCTTGTGAACTTAAAAAATGGACTAACCGTTTTTCCTTTTTCATATATTGAAATAGGTGATTACTTTTGAGAAAGAGATGGATAATTTTTATGATTTTATGCCTTTTACCAAGTCATGTTTATGCGCTGACTGTCAGTAGTCAAAGTGCTTGTATGATGGATATAGATAGTGGAAGAGTTCTATTTGCGAAAGCAGAGAATCAACCACGACTCATTGCATCTATTACGAAAATTATGACAGCTGTCTTGGCAATTGAGTCCGGGAAATTAGAAGAAGAGGTAACCGTAGGGGAAGAGGTTTTAAAAATGTATGGTTCTAATATTTATATTGAATTAGGGGAAAAGATGACCTTAAGGGATTTAGTTTATGGTCTTATGCTTCGAAGTGGGAATGATGCTGCTATTGTAATTAGTGTTTTTGTTGGAGGAACGGAAGAAAAGTTTGTAGAGATGATGAATGAAAAAGCGAAAGCGATAGGAATGAAGAATACAATATTTAAAAATCCTCATGGACTAGATGAAGAAACAGAAAATAAGTCTAGTGCTTATGATATGGCGCTCCTTTCTAGTTATGCCTCTAAAAATGATACGTATATGGAAATTGTAGGTACTAAAAAATATCAAGTTCAAAGTAATTTAAAAAGCTACTTATGGTATAACCGCAATAAACTTCTAACTTCTTATGATAAAACAACGGGAGGAAAAACGGGGTATACTCCTAGGGCAGGAAGAACCTTAGTGACAACTGCTAAAGATAAAAAATTAAATTTAACAGTTGTGACATTAAATGATGGTAATGAGTATGATACCCATGAAACACTCTATGAATATGCATTTGAAAATTATCAAAATTATCAGATTTTAAATACAAAGAAGTTTAAAATTGATGACGCTTATTATCCAGATCAAATTTATATCAAGGAAAATTTTACCTATCCGTTAACAGAAGAAGAAAAAAACCAAGTTAGAGTAGAAGTGAAACTTTCAAAGTTGGCCCATTATCAAGATCATGACGCTGTTGGAATTGTTTCTGTAAAATTAGGAGATGAAAAGATTCATGAACAAAAGGTTTATGTAAAAAAGAAACAGAAAAAAGATTCTTGGTGGCAGAAGATTTGGGGTTTTTTCCATGGTAAATAAGATTTGGGGTTCCTTTATTGTCATAGGACTTTTCTATGGGTTTATCACAGGAAAGATTGATATGATGAATCAGGAAATTATTGAATGTGGCTCTTCTTCTTTCGAACTTTTTTTTTCTATGTTTCCTATGATGATTCTTTGGAGTGGGATTATGAAAATTGCCCAAGAGGCTGGCATTTTAGAATTCCTTTCCAGATTATTACGGCCCTTTTTTTCTTTAATTTTTCCTGAATTAAAAAAAGATGATCCAGCACTTCAATATATTGCTAGTAATTTGACGATTAATATGCTTGGAATTCATAATGCTTCGACTCCTTTTGGATTAAAGGCAATGAAATGTCTACAGGAAGAAAATCCAAAGAAGGATACTGCGAGTAAAAGTATGATTACTTTTTTGGTTTTAAACACGAGTGGAGTGACACTGATTGCAACTGATATTCTTGCTGTTCGAAGTGGTATGGGCTCCGTCAATCCAACAGATTTATTACTTGTTACAATTCTAGCAACTATTTTAAATACCACTTTTGCGCTTTTAATGAATGCCTATTTAGGGAGGCGTGAACGATGAATCTTGGAGCATTTGGAAATTACGTATTACCGATGGTGGTTCTTTTAATTATTGGGGTTGCTCTTTTTAAAAATGTTTCTTTATTCGATACTTTTATCGAAGGAGCAAAGGATGGAATTATACTAGGGTTTCAGGTGTTTCCATGTCTACTTGGAATGATTTTTGGAATTAATCTTTTATTGAGGAGCCATTTGATTTCTGATATTTTGGGATTGTTTTCTCCTCTTTTTTCCCTTTTTAATTTCCCAAAAGAAATCTTGCCACTTGCGTTTATTCGTCCCATTTCAGGAAATGCTTCTTTTGCGATGATGATTGATATTTTTAAAACCTATGGGGTTGATTCTTATTTAGGTAGAATTGCTGCCGTTATGCAGGGAGCAACAGATACTACGATTTATGTGATTTCTCTTTATTTTGGAAGTATTGGTATTAAAAATATTCGTTATGCCTTAAAGGCTGGTTTATTTGCTGATTTTGTAACTTTAGTGATTAGTGTCTTATTAGTTTCCCTTCTTTTTTGAACTTTTTTAAAAGTTCTTTTTTTTTCTTACCAAACTAGGTTATAATAAAGATAATAGGATTATCCTTGCGACTTCTATCCAATTGTGATATAATATGCAAAGTTAAAAGGGCTGTGATATAGTGAAAGAAACAAGTATTTGGAAAAATGTCAATGTAAGTGAAGAAGACAATCGTTTGTATGAACAGGTAGATCAATTCTTTGAATCTTTATATGGAAGCCGTGAGCTTGAATATCGTGAAGGTCAACATACCATGGCATTAGATATTGTAGATACCATTCGTGACAGACAAATTTTATTAATTGAAGCACAAGTTGGGATTGGGAAGAGTTATGCTTATTTAATTCCTCTTCTTACGGCAGTTCAAAATGAAGAATCTTTTCATGGATTTATCATTGCAACTTCTACCATTGCATTACAGGAACAATTGTTAAACGATGTGAATAAAGTTGCTGAAATGTTAAATATTGGCCCAATTGATGTCGTTTTAGCAAAAGGAAAGAATAATTACATGTGTATGTCGCGTTTATCTGAATTTTTAAAAGAATCTGGTAGTGAAAAATATCAAGAAATTTTAAATAAAATTGTCGATGAAGGTGGAATGGATCGTGGTGACTTTGAAGAGATTCCAGAGTCTATTTGGAGAAGAATTCATGTAAAAAATTGTAGAGCCCATTCGTGCCCTCATTATGGTACTTGTAAATTCGTGGTTCAAAAAGAGGATTATTCTAAAGGAAAAAAAGTGATTATCACAAATCAAGACTTATTAGCACAACATTTGAAACAGGGAAACGAGTCTACCATTTTTAGTGAAACAGATATGATTGTCATCGATGAAGCACATAATTTTGAAGATAAATTAAGAAATGCCTATGTAGAAGCCATTGATAAAAGAAGGATTGAGGGAGCGATGTATCACTTGTATCAATCCGTTTCCTATAATGATGAATTTTATCCTCAAACAGAGTTTTTTCAAAATTTAAATGACTTTTTTACAAAAATCCGTTTTAGCGCGAAACATATTATGAAAAAAAATAGATTAGATATTGAAGATTTCAGTGATTGTGGCAGAATTCAATTTGTTTGTAATAGTGCGATGAGGCAGGTAATTTTAAAACTGAATCAATCCATTACAGATGCAATTATTGAAGTGAAAAATAGAAATCAGCAAAATGATGTAGATACTCTAGATTCTCGTCCTTTAGAAATTTTAGAGGGATTTGAGAAGATTTTAAGGGATTTATTAAAAGGAAAGGATGCAGACAATATTTATTGGGCTAACTTTTTAGATCATGATGGTAAATATTTACAACTGATGTATTCTCCTCGTCACTTAGATAAGATTGCATCTGGTATTTTAGGAAAAACAAAAGCAGGAATTGTTTTGACGAGTGCTACACTAGATGCGAATGATCATTATGGCTATTATTCTGACTCTATCGGATTAAATCAGGTAGTTGGAAAATCTGTATTAAAAGAGTTCCCAATTTCTTCTCCTTATGATTATCAAGAAAATACAATCCTTTATTGTCCAGATGATATTGTAAATCCGAACGAAGAACATGAGTTGTATTTAGATCAAATTACGGAAAAGATTAAAAGTCTAATTGAGATTACGAAAGGTAGAAGTTTAATTTTATTTACTTCTAAGAAGGATATGACCTATGTTTATGATCGACTGCAACAAGATTATCTAGATTATCCTCTTTATATCCAGCAGGATGGTGGAAATCATCAAAAGTTAAAGGAAAAATTTGAAGAGAATGTTGGTTCATGTTTACTTGCAACAGGTAGTTTCTTTGAGGGTATTGATATTAAAGGAGAGTCATTAAGTAGTCTGATTATTACGAGACTTCCTTTCCCAATTGTTGATCCAGTGGTAGAGGAGAAGGCAAGCACCTATCAGGATAATTTCCAAAAGGTATATTTACCAGAAATGTTATTAAAGCTAAAGCAAGGGACAGGACGTTTGATTCGTAGTGAAAATGATAAGGGTGTCGTTTCTATTTTAGATTCTAGATTCTTACTATATAATGAAAGATATTCTAATCTTTTAACAGACAGCTTGCCTTTTGGAGAGGTTACATCCAATCTGGATGATGTGAAAGATTTTGTAAATGAAAAATTAAGATAGGAGGGATACGATGGAAAGATTACAGAAAGTAATTGCAAATTGTGGTGTTTGTTCTAGGCGTAAGGCAGAGAAACTGATTGTAGAGGGAAAAGTCACAGTGAATGGAAAAGTTGTTCGTGAACTTGGTACTAAGGTGAGTGAAAAAGATTCTATCGAGGTGATGGGTAAAGTATTAGAAAAAGGACAACCTCTTTACTTCTTGTTAAATAAGCCTAGAGGAGTGATTACTTCCGCACATGATGACAAGAACCGGAAAACAGTTGTGGATTTAATCAATATAGAAGAAAGAATTTATCCAATTGGAAGACTCGATTATGATACGACAGGAGTTTTATTACTTACAAATGATGGAGAATTTTCTAATTTAATGACGCATCCCAGTGGTCGAATAGAAAAAGTTTATGTAGCGAAATTAAATAAAACGATTCAAAACAAAGATTTAGTTCAGTTAAAAAAGGGTGTTTTCATTGATGATTATCTAGTAAAAGCAGACCGAATTAAATTAAGAAAAACAAATTCGGATGGTACTTGTATTGTAGAACTTACCATTCATGAGGGTAGAAATCATCAAGTAAAGAAAATGTTTGAAGGTGTTGGTTACTTAGTAGATAAATTAAAAAGAGAGCGTGTCGGTTTCTTAACCACTGGAAATTTAAAATCCGGAGAGTATCGAAGTTTAACTCCTAAGGAAGTTCATCAGTTTTATGTACTTGCAAAGAAAAAATAGATTTGGTTTCTTTTTTCTTTTTTTCTTATATGAAAATTCAATTGACCTCTTCTATTCTTCTACATATAATAAAGTGAAAGAAAGGAGTAAGGGAAGATGGATAAAGTAAAAAAATATTGTAATTATATTGGTATTGTAGGGTGCCTATTATTATTAATCGGTAATTTTTTCACTTTTGTTACTGTGAAAGCTTCTGTTTTAGGAATTTCTCAAAGTGAAGCAGTTAAATTTGTAGATGGCGATGGTGTTTTCGTAATTGTTGCTGCCATTGTAGCTGCTGTTTTCATTTATATGAAAAAGGGAAAATGGAATTATGCACCTGCATTAATTAGTGCCGCTGTTGCTATCTATGATGTAATGGATGCGAAAAACGTAGCTGGGTCTGTAGGCTCTTTAGCAAAAGTAAACATTGATTACGGAATTGGATTCTTTATGATTATGTTAGGTGCTATTGCCGTTGTTGCTTATGCATTCTTATATAGAGCAGATGATCAAGATATTTTACCTTTAACAAAAGAGGCACTTACAAAAAAGAAATAGTAAAAAACGATTAAAAAAAAACGATTTGATAATCGCTTTTTTTTATGCTACTTTTTGTTCTTCAGCATCGTTTTCCTGTTGTACTGTAATTGCTCCTACTGGGCAACTTCCTTCTGCATCTAGAACTGATTCTTCTTCTTCTTGTTTAATTTCTTTGATGTCTTTTTTTACCTCAGCTAATCCGTCACTTCCAAATTCAAAGACGTTTTCTGCAATTTGAGTGCATGCTCCACAGCCGATACAAATATCTTTATTTACTTTTGCTTTCATTTAAAAACTTCCTTTCTGTTTATTAAATTATACTGAAAAGATTCCAAAATAACAATTGTATTT
>DLAC01000043.1 GCA_002493865.1 Caryophanales bacterium UBA7057 | reverse complement strand
ATAAATAGTATATCCATATTACAGGAATAAATTGATTTTTCCATCTAGATTACTATCCATTTATTAAAACTGGGGCAACATATTGATTGACTACTACCTATCATTTTCGTTCTGATATTCTTTATCTTTCCAATACCACCATTTTAATTTTTCTTCTTCCCATGTGGTATTCTCTGCGTAATAAACGGCCATCCGAAACACATATAACTGACAACGATCCTCCTGATATTTTTTCACCTTACAATCTTTTAGATAAAGTTCTTCTGGATTTTTTCCCTTTAAATCTTCCACACAGGTAATTCCTATATTCAGTAAATCTTGTTTTGTATTTTTTCCAACATTTGGAATAGTAATTAAATCCGTCTTCATATTCACCTCATACTACTGATTCATTTCCCTACTTAATTTTTTTGGCATACTTCTTGGTCCTCTGATTGCGTGAATTCCATACTCATTTAATTTTGAAAAGGTGTATTGATCCTGTGGATATTTTTTTAATAATTTGATTTTCATTACTCGATTCATGGATAGATTCTGATCTTGATACTCGTATGGAATATTGACTTCTATTGCTTCACACTGATAGAGAATTGCAGAATATGGGCTTCCTACATATAAATAAACCAAATCTTTAACGTGTACATTACTCGATTGTTTCCAAGTAATGGTATCCGTTTTTTCAAACGCAGAAATCACATCATAAAATTTGGGATTTGCTGGCACAATCCATTCTTCTGGTTCCTCCGTATAACGATGACTTTCATCGATACATTCCATAATTAAATCATCTGGTAGTGTATCATCTAAAGAGATTGTAATCCAATTCTTTTTATTCATGTGATAAGCAGGATAAAATCCATCTTTTGTTAATAATTCTTGAATTTTTTCTGGGTCTAATTTTACATTAATTACTTCTATTTCACCGGATGATTTTGGTTCTATTTTACTTCGATCAATATTCATAATGAGTCCATACCATTTTTCATTTCTAGGATTTCGAAAAATTCCAAATCCAGGAGAGTTTTCCCATGCGAACTCAGGCTCATCCTGATAACAATCCTTAATTTTCTTTTCGATTCGATTGGTTTGTTCTTGCATAAAATGAAGGTTTTGAAAGCAACAGGCACGAATCTCTTCTAAAATTTTTCGATATTCTTCTCTTACTTGGCTTACAAATTCTCCCACTTGACGCTCAATTCTAAAATTAATATATTCTTCTCCTACATTCAAATCGAATACTTTTCCTAAAACATGTCCACTTTCATCAACTTCAATTTCTGCTTGAAAGTCATCTAAAAAACATTTCGAATACTTATAAACTTTTCCTTTCTTTATAAATCCATAAGACAATAACCGATCAAAGTCTACTTTTGTTCTTTTAAATATCTCTTCTTCCATCTGCATATCATTCACCTACATGTAATTATTATAGCATAAGAAAAACAAATCCAAAATATGGCTATCTTCATGTCTAAACTAGATAGTTTTTTGAGTTTGTTTTGATTTCTACTTAGATACAGTAAATCCTAAGGCTTCTATTTTCTCTATTACTTCTTCTTTGGTTTTCTCTTTTTTGATTTCCATAATTACATTTTTATGTTCTAGAGAAACTTCATAAGAGATCATACCTTTTGTTTTTGATAGAACATTCTTAATCCTATTTACACAGCCTTCACATTTCATTCCATCAATTTTTAATTCTACTTTCATTTTTCATCCTCCTAAGTCTTAATGAATTTAATACTACTGTGAAACTACTGAATATCATAGCGATACTTCCAAACATTGGTGTCATAGAAATCCCATGGTTTTCAAATAATCCAATCGCAACTGGAATCATACATATATTATAGAAAAATGCCCAAAACAGATTTTGTTTAATAATTCTATAAGATGCCTTACTAATCATAATTAAGTCCAATATATTTTTCATATGATTATTCATTAAAATTACATCGGAAGAATCCATGGCGACATCAGTTCCATCATTAATGCTAACTCCAACTGTAGCAGTAACTAAAGAGGGTGCATCATTGATTCCATCCCCTACCATGATTACTTTTCTTCCATCTTGAACTAATTTTTCTATTTTCTCTTTTTTATCGTTTGGAAGTACATTCGCAATTACCCTTTTAATTCCTAGTTCTTTGGCGATTTTGCTACTTACTTCTTGATTATCCCCGGTTAACATGATTACATCTATTCCCATTTCTTGAAAATGTAAAATTGTTTCCCTTACGTCGGTACGTATCACATCTTTTACACCAATGATACCAAGCACAGTAGCTTCTTCTACAATATATAAAATACTACATCCGTTCTTTACTAGATAATCATAGTCTTTCTTATTTCGTTCTTCTAATTTTAACTTCTTTAAAATTTTATCATTTCCTAAATAATATTTTTTTCCGTCTATAGTTCCCATAATTCCCATTCCATTTAAAGTTTTAAAGTTCTTTACTTCCAATTTCTTCTCCACTGTAAATGCTGTTTGAATCGGATGGGAAGATTTCTTTTCTAGATTTGCGACTCGATTTAATAATTCTTTTTCTGAATAGCTAGAATAATTATAAATCTTAAATATTTTTAATTTTCCATAAGTTAAAGTCCCTGTTTTATCAAATACAATGGTATCAATATTTCTAGCATTTTCTAAAACATCACTGTTTCTTAAAAACAAGCTTCTTTCTGCACATAAACCATTACTAATGACTGCGACTAGTGGTACTGCTAGTCCTAAAGCGCAGGGACACGCAACTACTAAAACCGTAATCATGTGAATTAAAGAATCTTCAAAAGGAATACCAAGAATGATTTGAAGTACAAATGTCAGTACAGAAATCATAAGAATCACAGGAACAAAATAATTACTAATACGATCCGCTAATTTTTGTATTTTACTTTTCGTACCTGTTGCTTCTACTACTAAGTTTACAATCTCTGATATCGTTGAATCTTTTCCAATTCGTTTTGCTTTATATTCAATATATCCATCATAACTGATAGATCCGGCAATGACATGACTTCCTTTTTCTTTTAATACAGGCATACTTTCCCCCGTAATAAAACTTTCATCTACATAGGTTGTTCCACTTTCTACAATCCCATCTACAGCAATCTTATCGCCAGATTTAGAGATTAATAAATCATCCGTTTTCACTTCGTCGATAGAAACTTTCTTCTCTTCTCCATTCACTTTTAAAACTGCAGATTGTGGAGTAATTTGAACTAATTTTTTAATTGCATCTTTCGTATGACTTTTACTAATATTTTCTAAAAATCTTCCTAGTTTAATAAAATAAATTACCATACAAGTAGACTCAAAATATAAAGCATTCAAATTGTTCAAATAGCCTGTCAAAATACAAATATAACCGTATACGCTATAAAGAAAACTCACAGAAACGCTAAGCATAACGAGAGTATCCATGTTTGGCATTCTATGGATGAGATTTTTTACTCCACTTTTCAAAATATCCAAGCCATACCATAGGAAAATAAGAGTGAGTAGAAAAAGGATAGTGGCAAGATAGTTTACATACTGATGATTTAGATAAGGAATCTCCGGGAGGAATATCATATGCCCCATGGAAAGATACATCATAAATATAACTAAAATTCCTAGTGCCATCAATTTTATTTTATCGAAACGATGAATGGAAACGTCTTCAATCCCCTTGAATTCCCCTAAACTCTCAAATCCAGCATTCTGTATGAACTTTTCGATTTCTTTCTTACTCAAATTTTCATACTCAATGGTCACAATGGATAGTACTAAATTCACATTAGCACTTTGGATACCCTTTTGTTTATTTAAATATTTTTCAAGTCCTGAAGAACAAGCACTACAAGTCATTCCGCCGATATTTAAAATGATTTTTTTCAAAAGTTCATCACCTCTTGATCCAGTTTTTTACTCTCAAAATTCTTAATGCATTGAGTATCGCTAAAATGGAGACACCTACGTCTGCAAATACGGCTGCCCACATCGTTGCTATTCCAAAAGCACTTAGAATTAGTACTGCTATTTTTATAAGAATGGCAAAAATGATATTTTGTTTTACAATTCTCATCGTTTTTTTCGATAGCATAATTGCATCTACAATCTTGGATGGCTGATCAGTCATAATTACAACATCTGCCGCTTCAATGGCAGCATCGCTCCCAAGTCCTCCCATCGCAACACCAATATCAGATAAAGCAAGAACAGGTGCATCATTGATCCCATCCCCTACAAATATCAGTTTTCCGCTTGCTGACTTTTGGGTCATTAGTTTTTCAACCCAAGAAACTTTATCCTGCGGTAATAATTCTGCATGGTATTCATCTAAATTTAGTTTTTCTGCTACACTCTTACTAATATTTTCATGGTCTCCTGTTAACATTACTACTTTTTCTACATGATTTTTTTTGAACTCTTTAGTAGCAGTATAAGAATCTTCTTTAATTTTATCGGAAATGAGGATGGATCCACAAAATTTTTTATCAACAGCAACATATACAACAGTTCCAAGTTCCTCACTCCTTGTAAATTTAATTTTTTCATCATCCATCAATTTTTCATTCCCAACGAGGACTTCTTTTCCATCTACTTTCGCAAATACGCCTTTTCCAGAAATCTCCTTGGTTTTTGTTACTAATTTTTCATTGATATCCTTATCATATGCTTCCCTTAAGGAAATGGAAATTGGATGAAGGGAATAACTTTCAGCCATTGCTGCATACTTTAATAGTTCTTTCTCTGAACATCCAATTGGTATTACTTTTTGAACCTTGAAAACTCCTTCTGTTAATGTTCCCGTTTTATCACATACGATAATTTCAGTATTTGCTAGAGCCTCTAGATAATTGCTACCCTTGATTAGAATTCCCATCTTAGATGCAGCGCCAATTCCTCCAAAGAAACTTAAAGGAATAGAAATCACCAATGCACATGGGCAAGATACGACTAGGAAAGATAGTGCTCTATATAGCCAATCACTAAAGATGGCATCCTGGATTATAAGAGGTGGAAGAAATGCTAGAAAAACGGCAATGATTACCACAATTGGTGTATAATATTTTGCAAATTTGCTAATAAAATTTTCTGATTTAGATTTTCTACTACTTGCATTTTCTACTAAATCTAGTATTTTACTAACCGTCGATTCCTCAAATTGTTTTTCTACTTGAATCTTTAATGTTCCATCTTGATTCAAACAACCACTGAGTACTTCATCGCCAATACTGACTCTTCTTGGAACAGCCTCTCCTGTTAAGGCAAGTGTGTTCAGTAAGGATTCTCCTTCTACAACTTTTCCATCTAAAGGAATCTTTTCCCCAGGTTTTATTAAAATAACTTCTCCAATATTTACATCTTCTGGATCCACTCGTTCGGTTTTCTCTTCTCTATACACATTTGCATAATCTGGACGAATATCCATAAGACTTGCCACGGACTTTCTAGATTTATCGACAGCATAACTTTGAAATAATTCCCCTACTTGATAAAAAAGCATCACTGCAACTGCCTCTTCGAACTCTCCGATTGCAAAAGCACCAAGCGTTGCAATAGTCATTAAAAAATTCTCATCAAACACTTTTCCTTTTAAAATATTTCGAAATGCCTTCATCACGATGTCATATCCAACAATCAAATAGGCAATCACAAAAAGAATTTTACTGTATATATCAGGTTCTATTTTTAATATTAAAGATATTACCATGAAAAGAAAAGAGAAAATAATTTTAAAAAGTTGTCTTTTCATTTTAGATGTCATCAAATTTTACACCTCTTTAATCTCTACATCAGGTTCTTCTTTTTTAATTACTCTTCGAATATTTTCTAGTGCTTCCTCTTTCTCTTCTTCGAAACATTCAAAAATTAATTTTTCTGTCATAAAGTTAATGGTTACATTTTGAATGATGTCAATTTTTTTTAATGATTCTTCTAATTCATTTGCACATGAAGCACAATCTAACCCACTAATTTTAAATTTATATCTTTTCATTTTCATTCCTTCTTTCTTTTTTTTAATCTTTATGATTAATATGTTCCAAACCGATTTCAAATAGTTGAACAATATGTTCATCATCTAATGTATAATATACTTCTTTTCCACTTTTTCTACACCTGACGACTCCACTTCTTCTAAGTGTTGCCAGTTGATGAGAAATCGAGGACTTTGTCATATTTAAAACATTGGCTAAGTCACAGACACACATCTCATCCTGATCTAATGCAAAAAGAATTCTACATCTAGTAGTATCCCCTATCAATTTAAATAAATCCGCTAGATGATTAAATGTGTTTTCATTTGGCATTTTTTGTAATACTTCTTCTACTGCTTCTTGATGAATTATATTGCAGTCACAGCTAAACTCATTTCTAGACATATTTCCATCTCCTACTATATTCTATGCGTTAGTTGAACTATTCTTCAACTATTTTAATTATAGTTGAGTAATTGTTCATCTGTCAAGAATATTTTTTACAATGAAAAAGTAAACCAAAAATTTGATTTACTTTTATATATCCTTTTTAATCATTTCCGTCATCCTTACATGATAACCGTTCATTTCATAAAAATGAATCGCAGAATTATTATAAGCGAATACTCCAATTAAAATATCTATACATCCTACTGATTTTAAATAGTATTCCATTTCCTGTAATAAAATTTTTCCGTACCCTTGTTTCCTATATTTTTTTGAAATCACTAATTCACTAACCCTTCCTCTTTTAGGTGCCTTAAAGTCATAGGTATCAATTTCTTCATTATTTATGAGTCCTACAACCATTCCTACAATTTTATCATCTTCTTGATAAAGATACATCTTTCCCTGATATTTTTCGATTTCCTCCATTGTTTTCTTGAAATATTCTTCTTTGAAATTTTCTCCTACAATATTATAATGCTCTTTATCAATTTTCATAATATGTTCTTGTAGTTCCACAAGTAGATTTTTTATTTCTTCATCATATTTAGAATGATAGTCTATAATCATTTTTTATTCCCCCTTATAATCATAATCCCATAGACTAAGTTTGCCACTGACTGGTATCGGTTTTATCTTTGTTATATGATCCAGTTTAAACCCATAACCATCCCAGTCTGTATGTTTGATGATGCTAGAATATACAGTGGAATCTTTTTCTTCTAACATTTTTCTTGCTTTATCATCTATTTTTATACAGTCAGATAAATTTACTTTTGCGATAATACATCCACTAGGATAATCGAAATGATAGTGTTCAAATTTTTTCATGGCCTTTTGATCAATTCCTTTTCCAGCATGAATTAATAGTTCTCCTCTATATTTTGTTTTCCATGTCCGAAATTCATATTCTTTTATACCTTCTGCTATGAGTGTCGCAAATGGTTGTTTAATGGTTATTACCTTCATAATTACACCTCTTCTTTGATTTCTTTTTCTAAAAATATTTTTTTATCAAATCCGCCACGTTTTAGTTTTTTTACTTTTGAAGTTTCAACAATATCTTCTAATGTTTTACCTTCTAATCCCGCTAAGGATATCATTACTTCTAGCATATCCAAAAGTCCTTCTATTCGTTTTTCCCCAGTTACACTTAACACTTCTTGATACTCTTCATACAGTTTCTTTTCTAATTCTTTTTTATATTCATCCTCTGGTAAAATTCTTATGATGGGAGTCCATCCATCCTGTTTGATAATCTCAGGCATTTATCTCTAACTAATTTATGATATTCAACTGTATCCATGCTAGTTTTCCTTCCTATTAAAGATTATGTTTTTTTCCTTTATGGATATCTTTAAAACCTCATATCCATAATTGATTGCTTCTTTCTTATAAGTTAGAAAAGAATGATCAATATCAAAGCCTAAAATGTTTTTAATTTCTTCATAAGTCAACTTATAATAATCCTTATTATTTTTACTTAAATATCTCCATAATGGTTCATATTTACTCATAATTTTGTCCCTCCACAAGGAAAATAATCCCTATTATCTAGTTGTATGCTTTCTTTTCATCCTTTTTCTTATTAAAATTAACAATAATATGAGAAGGAGAAGTACCACTACAATTCCACCAATCACAATTTCTATATGTGCCTTTAAGTATTTGATTAAATCAAACGATAATTGTTCTTTTAATATAATATCATGTTCATACAATACTTCCTCTTGATATTTCACAGTCATTTTTCCAAGTTTTGTTCCCGGTTTCATTTTAGAAGTAATTATTTTTTCACCATCATATTCATATTTTAAATCATCTTTCTTAAATTCATTTGGCAAATATTTTTGATGGGAATCTTCCGCATAGAAAGTAACACTATCCTCTTTGGTATATAAAGTATCTAATGTTAATATTTTTTCTCCTTGTTCAACTACCAATTGATTTTTATAGTTGTTGATAAAATATTCATAAGCGGTTTTAGCATCATATAGATTTTTAGGTCCTTCGTTATATGGTGCTCTTGCTGTTACAAGCATGTAATGAACATCGTTTGCCGTTGCAATCGAGGCAAGACACAAACCAGCATTCCATGTCGTTCCCGTTTTTCCGCCTTGTACATAATCTAAATCAATTCCATAGCGTTTTTTGTTTTTACTAATGGTACTATGCACTGTCATGGAGTTGTCACTAGTAGTATAAGAAGAAGTAGTTATGATTTCCTTAAAGGTTTCATTTTTTAGAGCATATTGAAATAATTGAGCGACTTCCTCTACAGTAGAATAATGTCCTTCTTCATCCAAGCCTGTTTCATTTGTAAAATGAGTATTCTCTAAATTTAATTCTTTCGCTTTTTCATTCATCATCTCTACAAAGCGACCCTTTCCACCTGCTACTGTTCTAGTTAGAGCCTGTGCCGCATCTGCTCCTGATGGAAGAAGTAATCCATAAAGTAAATCACGATAAGTTACTGTTTGTCCGAATCGAAAACCTGCAACGGACGCATTTGCTTCTACTAATCCAGAAAAATCTGCCCATGTTAAGATTAACTTTTCATCTAGGTTATCAATATGTTCAATTGCTACGATGGCTGTCATAATTTTTGTCATAGAAGCAATTGCTATTTTCTCTTTAGAATCTTTTTCATAAAGAACTTTATTTTCATCTAAGTTATAAAGAATCGCATTTTTAGAATTTAAATCCAATTCCACTGCATTTACGATTGGAGTTCCAATCCCTATGGCAAGAATCATCAATGCTATCATTAAATACTTTTTCATATCTCTCACCTAAAATAAGTATAATATAGGAATTTAGAAAAGACTAGAAAAAAAGGAAAAAATAATTCTTTTCCTTCATCTACTTGATTCATTTTTATACATAAAGCAATCTTCCTCATGAGAATAAATAACACCTATTGCTTGTAAGTATGAATATATAATTGTGCTTCCTACAAATCTCATTCCCCGTTTTTGTAAATCCTTAGATAATTGATCAGATAAATCATTCGTTGTTTTTCCCGTTTCATAAAGTATGGTATCTTTTGTAAAACTCTTTAAATAGTTATGAAATGTTCCATATTCTTTTTGAATGTTTTTAAAAATTTTACTATTATTGATACTTGCTTTAATTTTTAATTTATTTCTGATAATTCCTTGATTCTTTAATAATTCTTCTATCTTTTTATCATCATAATTACTGATTTTATTAATATCAAAGTGATCCAATGCATTTTTAAAGTTTTCTCTTTTATTTAGTACACATTCCCACGAAAGTCCAGCTTGAAAGGATTCTAGGATTAGCATTTCAAATAGATACTGATCATCAAAATTGGGCTTACACCATTCGTAATCATGATAATCTATATATTTTGGATTATTTAAATTACACCATTTACATCGATTCATTAAGAATACCTCCTTTAGATGGAATGCTTATTCATGCCATTGTTTTCATGAGCTAATAGTGCTACCTTATTTTGAAGTCCACCACCATAACCTGTTAGGCTTCCGTTTGCTCCAATTACTCTATGACATGGAATAATAATGCAGATTGGATTCCAACCAACCGCTTTTCCCACTGCCTGAGATGACATTGTTTTCATTCCTCTATTTTTGGCAATTTTTTTAGAAATATCACCATATGTAATTGTCTTTCCAAAAGGGATTGTATTTATAATATCGATTACTTCTTTTCTGAATGGAGTAATGTTTTCTATCTTATATTTAGGTGTAAAGTTAGGAATCTGACCACTAAAATAAATATCTAGCCACTGAGTAGTTTCCTTAAATATTGGAAGATCTTTTTCTAAGGTATCCGTCTTTTTTTTCATTGAATCTCTGGATTCTTCAAAATATAAACCAGTTAAATATTCTCCATCACTATTCATAATGATATCTGAAAATCCATCTTTCGTTTTATAGGTATATTGGTAGGTCATGTTTTCCTCCTAAAAGTCATTTATATTTAGTATTATAACACAATCAAATTACCTATTCATTCTTTTATTTGTCTTTGAATTTCATCATTTAAAATTGCTTTTGCTGTTTCATAAATATTAATTGCCTCTTCTTCTGAAATCTCAAGCCTACTTACTAATTCTTGAATGATTTTGTCTCGACTTTTCCTACTGATAAAAAAATTATTCTCTAAAATGTCATGAATCATCATGCAAGTATCTTCTCTATAGTTTAATTTCTCTGATAGGGCTTTAATAAATCCTTTCTTATTCAATTTCTCCTCCATATATTTTTCCATTCGCTGCTTCTACCTGAATTAATCTTCCATATTCAAAAACATAAGATAGACTAAATAAGAATAGTATTTCTAAAAGATCAAATAATTCCAAATCTATATCAATATTGGTCGTTAGTAAAATATTAAATATGATTTCGCCAATATTAGGAAGTATGATAATTGCAATCATTAACCAAGCCATCTTCTTTATATGATGGACATTTTCTAAGGTAAATGGTGTTTCTCCAATATTTAAGTTCTTAAATAACTTTGACAGATGCTTAAATGTTAGGGACATTAAATATACTGATACTAATAATGTTAAAAGCCCTGTTTCTGCGTATCCTATAATTGAAATCTTTGAGTTATTTTTAAACATATCTACATAGTGTGAATTTACCTCATCTGCTTCCATGTCTGCAACTTTAGTTCCATTCATTTTTAGTTCATAATTATTTTCTTTTCTTTCTAATGTTATGTGTTCATTGTTAGCTTTCCATATAATTTCATCATTTTTAACTTCTACATTTTGAATGATAAATGGAATAGAAATCATTCCAAGGATTACTAATGGTATTGTCGCCAAGCAAACTATCCTTATAATTTTTGCTAATACAGATATGGCCTTACTCAATCCCTTCATTTTGTTTTGTTCTTCTTGTTTTAGTGAAATTACTTCTTTTTTTACATTTTCATCCAAAGAATCAATGTCAATAATACTGTCATTTACTAAATCATTAATCTTACAATGAAATACTTTACACAGTTCCAGTAAATTATTCATTTCTGGGTAAGCATCTCCCGTTTCCCATTTGCTGACGCTTTGTCTAGATACATTTAGCTTTTCAGCTAAATCTTCTTGTGATAGTTTTTTTGTTTTTCTTAATTTCTTTAAATTATCTCCAAATTTCATTAGAGTTCCTCCTTTTCGTATTCCATCTTATTACTAATTATAATAAAAAACTATCAACTTTGAGTTGCACTTTTGCATATTTTTTTCTAAAGTGCCAAAAATATAAATGATCTATTTTTGCAAAAATCGCCAATTTTTAGAGTAAAGTCC
>DLAC01000021.1:3036-3748 GCA_002493865.1 Caryophanales bacterium UBA7057 | reverse complement strand
TACCTGCCCTACTTATTGTAATTTTTTATTCTTCTAAAAAATTATTTAACTTGTTATAAAAGTCATCATTATTGAAAATATAATTACAATGTCCTGCTTTTTCTAATATAAACATTTCTGACTTTTTAATATTGTTTGAAATATATTCAACCTCATTTTTTGGAACTAAATCTTTAATACCACCATTAAAAACTAATGTAGGAACAATAATAGAATTTAATTCTTCCTTTGTTATGGTTTTAGATTCATTAAGTAATTTTTCAAATTTTTCGTTGCTCTTTTTTCCAGGATAATATGGTAATCTTTCCATAAATTTTGCATAATTCGGTTTTTTAATAATATTATTTCTTGCAACTCCACTACAGAGAATTAACTTAGATATACTTGTTGGATAATGAATTGCAACATTAAGAGCAACAGTTCCTCCACCACTACATCCTAGTAAATATGGTTTATCAATATTTAATTTTTTTATAAATTCTGCAACATCTTTCGCTGATTCTTCATAGGTTAAATCGCAATTCTTTTCACTTTTACCACAACATCTTCTATCAAAAATATATACTTTATATTTATCTTTTAATTTGTTCGCAATAAATTTCATCAATCCAGTATTAACACTATTAGGATTTAGTAAAATTATCGGTTTGCCATTTCCAATAACTTCATAATGAATTTTTATATTATTTACTTCTATATCCGATTTATAATC
>DLAC01000021.1:0-2803 GCA_002493865.1 Caryophanales bacterium UBA7057 | reverse complement strand
ACTTACTATCTGTCGAGATGATTATACCATATCTTTTTATAAAAAGATACAAGAAGATACTAATTTTTTAATATCTTCTTTGCATATAGATTACCTTTCATGGTCTTTGTTTTTATCTTTTTCATTTTCTTCTATTTCATCATTTGATGTATCTAATACTTGCTTTTCTTTTTCATCTAGCTTTAATAAAATATTTAATTCTTCAAGTTTTTTCATTTTTTCTTTTAATTCTTCTTCTTTTGGAAATGGCTTTTGAACTTCTATTTTTGCTGTTTCAAGTTGCTTTTCAATATCTTCTATTCTCAACTTTGCATCTGGAATCTTATCTTTTATTGCTTCTAGTGCATTATTTATTCTTGTAATATTACCAAAAGTATCACTACCTAAAAAAATACTATAACTATATTTATTTCTCATAGTCATAGTAAATTTCTTTTCTACTGAATTAAAACCAAGTTCTAATCTAAATCCCCTATATTCTCCTATATCTTCAATATCTGGATTTGATTTTGATTTGCAAACTTCTAGTATTGCTTTTCCTGCTTGCTCTTTATCAGTATATTCAATTCCTTTAAGTGTCATTTTAGAAAAGCCATCTTCATTTGGTATTGTGTTATCTTCTAGCTGCTTGACATCAGCTTCTAGTGCATCGACCTTTTCTTGTATCTCTTTTATTTGATTTGGATATGATCTTGCAATTTTATCTTCTAAATCATAAATCTGGCTTTGATAACTTTGTCTTACTATTTTTAATTTTGCAACTTCTGAATCTAACTGTGTCTTTTCTAGTATATATTTATTTCCTGTTGCTAAAGCCTTAATTTCTCCATAGCTCAATGCCGTTTCATCTATATCATCTGCTGTTCTATCTGGAGTCTTTGAAGTCATTATTTGTGATATAAAGCCTTGCTTTCTCTCTAACATTTGGAATAAATAAGCATCAAATGTTTTCTCTGTTACATAGGTGTATATATGCACTTGCTTATTTTGATTTCCTTGTCGTACTCCTCTACCATTTCTTTGTGTTAAATCTGCTGGTCTATATGGTGTGTCTAAATGATGCAAGGCAATTATTTTATCTTGCACATTTGTACCTGCTCCCATTTTGCTTGTACTTCCCATTAACACTCTAATTTCGCCTTTTCTTACTTTAGCAAATAGTTCTTTCTTTTTAGTTTCATTATCTGCTTCATGTATAAAGGCAATTTCTTCTCGTGGAATACCTTTTAATACTAGCTTTCTTCTTAAATCGTTATAAACATCAGTAAATACATAATTTCCCTCGTCATCAAATTTTTCTTCAAATTGCTTTGGTGTAGACAAATCACAGAATACTAATTGTGTTAGTTTTTGTTCTTTATTTTCTTCCCATATTTTATAGATGTTATTTGCACAAGTTCCAACTTTTCCATTTTCATTATCTTCTAACATTTCATTCATAAGTCTTTGGTCTAGTGCAAGTTTTCTACCCTCATTAGTAATTTTTAGCATATTATCTTCGCTAGGATCTACACTACCTTTTCTAATAGCTTCTGCTCTTTCTCCTAACTCTGCTACCATATCTTGCTGCATTTGACTAGGTTTTACTATTTCATCATGCCTTACTACTTCTGGTGTTGGTAAATTTAAAGTATCAGCAGTTTGAATATCTGCAACTTCTTTGAATAAACTCATTAACTCTGGTAAATTATGAAATTTTGAGAATCTTGTTTTACTCCTATAACTTGTTCCGTTCTGGCGAAAGTTCCATTGCAGTTACTGTTTCCCCAAAAATAGATGCCCAATTATCAAAATGTTCAAGTCCCATTTTTCTTAAATCATTATATTGTAAATATCGTTGCATAGTATATAATTCTACCATTGAGTTACTTACAGGTGTACCTGTTGCAAATACTACCCCTCTGCCCTCTGTTATCTCATCCATATAACGACATTTCATATATAAATCACTACTCTTTTGTGCATCTGTCTGTGAAATTCCACCTACATTGTTCATTTTAGTATATAAAAATAAATTCTTGTAGTTATGTGCTTCATCTACAAATATTTTATCTATTCCTAACTGTTCAAAGTTGATTACATCATCTTTTCTTGTTTGTGAATTTAATTTCTCAAGTTTGCTTTCTAACCCTCGTCTTGTTTTTTCCATTTGTTTTATAGTAAAATTCTCTGCCTTATCTCTTTTAGCTTGTGCTATTCCTGCTATAATATCTGCAATTTGCTTTTCAATTAGCTGCTGTTGTCTTTCTATTGACATAGGAATCTTTTCAAATTGTGAATGTCCGTATAATTACTGCATCAAAATCTCCAGTAGCAATACGAGAGCAAAACTTTTTTCTGTTAGCTGTTGCAAAGTCTTTTTTAGTTGCTACCATAATGTTTGCACTTGGATATAACTGTAAGAACTCTGCTGCGAATTGTTCAATGATGTGATTAGGCACAACAAAAATAGACTTGTTACAAAGTCCAAGCCTTTTACTTTCCATAGCACCGAGCAACCATTTCAAAGGTCTTTCCTGCTCCGTACCTCATGTGCTAGCAGTGTATTTCTTCCATACAAAATATGAGCAATGGCATTTTGTTGATGCTTCCTTAATTTTATCTCTGGATTCATACCTACAAAATTCAAATGACTTCCGTCATATTCACGAGGACGAATGCTATTGAATTTATCATTATATAACCTTACTAATCGTTCTCTTCTTTCTACATCATTAAAAATCCAATCTTCAAATGCTTGCTTAATTTGGTCTTGCTTTGCTTGTGCAATAGCTGTTTCTTTTGCATTAAATTCTCTCTTCTT
>DLAC01000007.1:13886-14199 GCA_002493865.1 Caryophanales bacterium UBA7057 | reverse complement strand
AAATGTTATTTAAAAAAAATAACCCCAATAGCCAAATGACTACTGGGGATTTATTTATTGATTTAGAATTGAATAGCAATAATCATATACATACAAATGATTATTAATTTCTTTATTTATGTTTTTATCTTTAAAGTCAGTTTCATAAATATTAAATAACATCTCAATAGAAAATCTCTTTTTTTCTATTTCAGTAAGTTCAAAATACTTGGCTGATAAAAATAATAAGGGTTTGTACTTTGCAAAATTAACAATAGTTTTGCTATAACTTGGATCTAACTTATTTAAAACTTCTTTTAAAAGAATAATCATT
>DLAC01000007.1:0-13671 GCA_002493865.1 Caryophanales bacterium UBA7057 | reverse complement strand
AAGAATAATCATATCCTTAATATTAAAATTAATATCAAAGTTTTTATTTTCTAATAGATATATTGCAAGTCTAATCTTGTGGGTATTCTTTAAATCATCAAACATATTTAATAATTCAATTACTTTTTTTGTATTATTATCTAACAACATATTTTACCTCTTTTCCTTATTTTATGGGCTATAAGCAACTTTTCTTAATCATTACCTTGTGTCTTCATCACATTCATCCAACACGTTGACGCATTCCACCAGAAAGAGAAGATGGATACTTATTCATAAAATCTCCAAGTCCATAAGTATTTAATAACTCAATGACTTTATTTTTTGTCTCTTCTGTAAGATTGTTTTGGATTTCTAATCCAATTAAGCAATTTTCTAAAATAGTTCTCCATGGAAATAAGGCATCCTTTTGTAGCATATATCCAATTTTTATATTGTCGTTTTCAAACTCAATATTTCCGTTTGACTTTTCTTCTAAATTGGATAGGACAGAAAGTAAACTTGTTTTTCCACAACCAGAGGGACCTACAATCGAAAGGAGTTCTCCCTCATAAACGTCAAGATCAATTCCACCTAAAGCTTCTACTTCTCCATCAAGATCTTGATAATTCTTTTTAAGATTTCGAATTCTTAAAATTGGTTTCATATTAGTCCTTTTGATAAATTAAATCTTGATAAGAAACAGTATCTTCCAGTTCACCAGAAGCCTTCATAATTTCTTGCAAATGGTAGAATGATTCTTCACTAAAATTGGTTGTTTTAGGCCAAGCATCCACATCACGATATCTCTTAACTACGTCTGTTAAATCATTTAAAGAAGTATCTGGGAAGAATTCTAACATAGCGTCTGCCACCTCTTCATCTGAATGATTATGTACATAATCTAATCCCTTTTGAATGGCTCTTGTAAATTTTTCAATTACTTCAGGATGACTTTCGATATAACTAATTCTAGCACTATAAGAAGTATAAGGAACCACTCCTCCTAGTTCACCGATAGATGCAACTACGTAACCAAATCCTTGTTTTTCAACTTGTAGAGCATTTGGTTCAAACAGGGTAACAAAGTCACCTTGACCTCCCATAAATGCACCTTGCATTGCAGCAAAGGCAATACTTGTATCAATATCTAAGTCACTCACTGGGTCTATTCCATTTTGACGAAGTGCCCATTCGAAAGTCATTTCAGGCATTCCACCCTTTCTACCTCCGATGACACTCTTTCCCTTTAAATCTTCTAGTTTGAAGTTGTCAATTTTTTCTCTAGAAACTAAGAAAGATCCATCTTTTTGGGTGAGTTGGGCAAATGTTTTTAGATAATCTTTTTCTCCTGCATTATATACATAGATACATGCTTCGCTTCCTGAAAAGCCAATTTGAACATCTCCTGATAATACTGCAGCGGAAACCTTATCAGCACCAGGCGTTAAAATAAGTTCGATATCAAGACCTTCTTCTTCAAAGAATCCAAGTCCTTTTGCGACATATTGTGGTGCATAAAAAACAGTATGAGCAACCTCTGCAACCTTAATTTTTTCTAGCTTTTGTTTGTCCTTTTTATCGTCATCATTCTTTTTATTTAAATCCAAAACAAATAAAGTTCCAATTGTTAATAGAATAATGGCAACAAGCAGTCCATAAAAAATCTTTTTCATATATCCTCCTTTTCAATGGTATTATATGTGCATTCTTTTTAAATGGTTATGAAAATGTAAGTTGACAGTTATAGACAGTAAAAAAGTGAAAAGTGTCAATAAGGATTCTAAAAAAAATTGGTTTACGATATAATCAAATTAGGTGATCAACAATGAATTTTAAAATGGTTGGAAGTATTTTATTCGTAGTATCACTTTCTCTAATTTTTGGAGGAAGTTCTATTGATTTTTTTAACACCTTCAAAGAAGATAGAGAGGAAACTAGAAAAATCAACCAAGAAGTAAATAAAAACTATACAGAAGTTACAAATGAAATGAAAGAACTTCACCAATCTATGTTAGAAATGCAGAATCTTTTTACTCTTTATTATGAAAATGTTGGGGAGAATAAAGAGTATTATCAAAATCAATTAACAAGTATTAAAAAGCAAAAAGATCGACTCGAAAAGGTTATGAAAGACGTCAATGAAAGCTGTCAAATGACAGTCAATGATAGAAGTAAAGAAAAATGTAAATCAATGATAGAAAACAATCAAAAGGCACAAGATAATTACGCAAGGTTAGAGGAAAATTATGAACAGTTTATGAAAGGGCATGAGGAGTGGCTCTCCAAGAACAAAACAATAGCGATGAAGTAAGAAAGAGAGGGATAAAATGTTTCGTAAAGATGATATTGTAATTGAATTTTTAGAAGAAACAAGAGAAATTAAAATTCCCATTGAATTCTTAGAAGATGAGACACAGACAATCCAAATCATTGAAGAAAACTTTGATACTAAAATTCCAGAGGGTTGTGAAAAAAAGAAAGAGATAGAGAAACACTTAAAAAATTCAAATGAAGAATACCAAAAATTTCTAAAGAAAAAACGACCTATGTTATGGGCAAGAAATATGATATTTATGGTTTTATTTCTCTTACCATTACTAATACTAGGTTGGTTTATTACGAAGAACACAAGCCTTGCTTTTTTAAGGCAGATGCATTCTTATATTTTATTAATGATTATCTCTTCTTGGATGATTATTATTGCCCTAAGTATAGTGTTAATTATTCCAAAGATAAAGAAAAAATCCTGGAAAGTAAAACATAGTACTATGGTTGCTTTTGGTACCTTTGTAATTTATGCAATTGGGGTATTTACTCTGACAGATTTATTATATGGGAAAGACAAAAAATATCAAGATTTTATTATTAGAGAATCTATGAATACCAAGGATCATCAGTTTATTGCTAGTATTTTTTATAATCATAGAACAATTGAGAATACTTTGTCCAAAACGAAGAATCAAGAATCTGGGGAAGAACTGTATCAGTTTGAACCAATCAATTTTGAAACAAAATTCTATGCAAATTCTTATGAAAAAGAATTATTTACAAAAGAAGACGAGAACCAAATTTATAAAATTGTGAAAGTAGAAGGGGTATCTGAAACTGGAGGATACAAATATAGTGGTTTTTTAACCGTTGTTTATGATCCTTCCCATGTAAAACTTGGAACCAGTGTAGGTGCTGGAACAGGAGAAGGTTCTTATGGACAGACACTTTCAGATATTTCAAAGGAAAATCATGCACTAGTTGCAATGAATGCTGGCGGATTTTATGATCCAGATTGGAGTAGTAATGGTGGAATTCCCCATGGAACAGTCATTCAAAATGGAGTTGTAAAGACAGAATACAATCGTGGAATTGACTCTGGTGGAATGATTGGATTTAATCAGGATAACCAATTAATTCTAAAAAGAATGAGTACCTCTGAGGCAATTCAAATGGGCATTCGTGATGCCGTAGATTGGGGACCATTTTTAATTGTAAATGGTGAAAACTATTTTAGTAATTCTACTTCTAAATGGGCATGTGCAAGGAGTGTAATTGGTCAAAGAAAGGATGGAGTAGTATTGATGCTTGTCATTGATGGGGACCAACCTCATAGTAAGGGTGCGAGTTATAAAGATTTAGCGGATATTATGGAACGGTATGGGGCCTATAATGCAGCGACTCTCGATGGAGGAACCTCTTCCTCAATGGTAGAAAATCATGAATATATTAATATTCCATTTAATGGAACTAGAAGAACAATTCGTAGATTACCTAATGCATGGATTGTAACAGAATAATGAAGAACCAGATTTTAAATCTATCATAAAATAAGTAGGGGGATCTTATATGTCAAATCAAATGAAAGTGTGTACTTTTAATGTACGAAATGATAATCTAGTAAAAAATCTAACGGAGGAATTAATAGAAGACTGTTATTCTATTCTTTTAAAGGAAAATAAAGTGGATATTTTAACCACACAAGAAATGATAGATTCTACTTTAAACGTATTAACAAAGAAATTTCCAATGTACCATTTTATTGGAAAGGGAAGATATGGAACGGGAACCTTTCAAAAAAAGATAAATACATTGAAAAAATATAATGAACATGCATCCATCATTACGAAACTACCCGTTTTACAGCAAAAAACAAATAGTCTTCCATGGCTTCCGTCAAATATAAAAGATCTTTATAACGGAATCTTTAAGTACCGTTCGATTACACCTAGAGTATTAACTGATGCAGTAGTAGAAATAGATTCTGGAAAGAGAATCCGTATTTTAAATACACATTTAGAGTGTCATGTGAATACAGTGAGAAAAAGACAACTCAACTATATTAAAGAGTATATTAAAGACTCTAATTTACCAGTTATTTTGCTTGGAGACTTTAATTCTAATCTTACAAATAAGGCCTTTTTAAATTTTGTAAAGGAACTAGAAACATTAGGGTTAAAAAGGGTAGAGTATAATCATAGAACCTTTAGAAAATCTAAAAAAGATACACCCATTGACCATATCTTTGTTCCAAAAGAACTAGAAGTGAAAGAATGTGGAATTATCAAAGAAGAAAAACTAGAAAAATATAGTGATCACTTTCCAATGTATGCAATCATTAATACAAAGTAAAAAGATGAATGAGTTTTGTCCATTCATCTTTTTTATGACTAATTTTCTTCTCTAGCACTATTTTTAGAGTTTACTAAATAGTTTTCATACTGAGTTTTTAAAGTTTTATCCTCAATATTTATCTTATATTCTTTTCTTAACTTTTCAAGTGCAATAATTTGAATTGCTTTATCCTCTGTCATCTTATCTTTATAAAGCTCATCGACAATATCACTACGAACGGTCTTTAGTTGTGGTTTTTCTTTTTGACTAACACGTAGGATAATATGATATCCATAAGTGGATTTTACAGGTTCTTTTGTATATTCTCCATCTTTTAATTGAAGTGCAGCCTCTTCAAATTCAGTGACCATCGCACCATGACCAAATGGATCTAAGACTCCACCTTTATCTTTTGTACCTTCATCATCTGAATTTTCTTTTGCTAGTTTTTCAAAATCAGCACCATCATCTAATTGCTTAATTAATTCATTGGCTTTCTTTAATGCCTCTTCTTCAGCAGCTGTTTTTTCATCCGTTGTCATACCATCTTTTGTTTTTGGTTTAATTAAAATATGTTTTGCACTGATATCACCAAAAATTTTCTCATCATAATACTTTTCAATTTCGTCATCTTCGACTAATGTTTTAGCATAATCTTCAGCAGCAAGATTTCTCTTATATTGAAGTGTAAAATAGTCTCTAAGACCATCCATAGTAGTAACTCCTAAAGAACTAGCGGTCTGTTGTAATAAGGTTGCTTCATCTCCACGGCCATAAATCTGAACCCAAGCCTGGATTTGATTTTCTACAGATTCCTTTTGTTCATCATCATCTTTATACTTATCATTTAATATCTTCTCATCGATCATATCTAAAAGTACAGATAATGCATATCGATCTTTCATTTCACTATATAAATGATCCACAGAAATTTCATTTCCTTTAAATGTAACTACTGCATCTTGACCATTTTCTAATTTAGCAACTTTCCCACAACCTGTTGCTAAAAAAAGAATCATCGTCATACTAATTAATAACTTTTTCTTCATTGTAATCCTCCTTAAACAAATATTATCATAGCAAAAAAAGAAAGAAAAGACAATGAAATTTTACCAATTTCAGCATATGTCTAGAACCTTTTTTCATCTTTTCCATAAAATACAATGAGTAATCAAAAAAGGAGGAAAAAAATATGAGTAATTACGTATCATCATCAGCAATCGTATTAGTATTATTTATTTTATTAGTAATTATTCTTGGCGCATGGATCTAATAAGTAGGAGGTGAAGAATCTATGTCTTGTCAACAAAATCAAACAAACACTACTTGCTGCCAAACAAATAATGGTTCTCAAACAGGATTTGTAATTGTCATCGTATTATATATCTTACTTGCCATTATTCTTGGTGCTTGGATGTCTTGCTAATAAGAGTGAAAGAAGTTCTACTGGGCAAATCCTAGTAGAACTTTTAAATTGAAAAAATTAATAAAAAAATCAAAGAAAAGAAAAATTCTAATACACTATTTGAAAGAGTAATGGTATACTATAATAAGGTGATACTATGAATCCTGATTTAATAAGAAATATATTAGAATTAATAGGAAAATTCACAGGAGCTGTTTGCATTTATAATGTGTCTATGACTGCTTTAAGCAAAGTTAAGTTAAAGAGAGAAAAACAATATGAACAATATTTGATTCGTGAATTTCCTTATGTAGATCCAATCCCTTTAGAAGAAAGGAAGAAGCGGGTAAATTCTGAAAAAAATAAAGAATTATTATTTTATATAGAAAACTTAGAGAGATTTACGGATGAAGAAAATTTAAAAAATGCTTATAGAAACTTAAGCACAGTCGATGTAAAGTGGCAACCATATAAAATTATCTATGGGACTTTGGGAAGCTATGATGCAAAGAAGAATCAATTAAAATATGCACTGAATGATACTTTAGGATATGATTTTTTAAATATGTGTTCTACTTATTATGATGTAGATTCCAATGAAAAACAGTCTGGTTTTTCATGGCAAAAAGGATTTTCTTTAATTGGAAAAGGATTAAATGTAGGGTATACGGAATTATTAAATGCTAGGATTTATAATGAAGATTTAATAGAGGGTCATGAAAAAGAGGCAAGACTTGCGGAACTTATAGAATTTTTCTTTGATGATCCAAAAGAGATGGAATCTCTTTATTTTAACCATGATTTAGTAGGATTTATTAAACATATGGAACAGTTTCAAGACCGAGACGAAGTAATAAAATTAATTCGTGAGATGGATCAAATTACATTTTTATCTCGTCTAGGAAATCCACTTCCTACTTATGAGTATATTAAAATACAATTAAAGCTTTATGATTGGTTTAAAGAAAAGAATAATGATCCTGAAAAGTTAGAGGAAATGGAAGACTTCCTAAATGAAGATAAAATGGTGTCTATTGCTTTAAAAAGACAAAAAACAAAATTAGTCAAAGGATTTCCAAAACGAGTACATCCTGTTTTTAAGGGGAAGAAACAAGAAAAAAGCAAGCAAGAAGATTTAGACATGATTCCTTTTAATCTCTATCAAAGAAAGCCTTTTAAAGAACTATGTTCTGAATTATTTCAAGTTTCAGAGGATGAAATTAATATTTTACAGGCAACAAAACTCTATTGTTTAATGACCAATATTGATTTTACAAATTGTGATAGAAAGACTAGAAACACGATTGCAAGACAAGTACAAACCCTAATTCTACCGGAAGAAGAAAAGACAAGCCTAGAACAAAGAATGTGTAATCAACTTCAAAAAAAGTTGGATTATATATGGTATAACACAACGGAAGAACTAGAAAAGATAAATGCTACCAAAAGAATTGGATAGTATAAATTGAAACGAAGTTTTTAAAAATTAGAAAGTTTAGTAGGTGATATAGATGGATCCATTTTTAGTTGAAGCGCTTTTAAAGTCTACTTTAGAATCCCTATTGTTTGTAACCAGTATAGGAGTAACACTTCAGGGAATTGCAATTCATAAAGTAAAAGAAATCCGATTAAAGCGTGACACAAGTCATTGCCAAAATAAAATTTTGTTTGACACTCCGTTCATAGATTTAAAGACCGTGGAAGAACGTAAAAGAGAACTCTCTAGAGAAAAATTAAGACAGTTAGAGTGGTATGTAAAAAAATTAGAAAGATATACATCCGAAGAAAATTTAAAATCCGTCTATAGAAATCTAAAGACGTTAAAAGTAGAAAGAAATGTTATAATGCTGATTAAAGGGGTGGCAGGTAGATATAATTCTTGTAAAAATCGGATACAATATGCACAAAAGAATTCAATTGGACATGAATTTCTACATATGGCATCTAGTTATTATGACCCTAAATCTAAAGAAGAGAATTCTGGTTTTTGCCAACATAAGGAATCTATGACAATAGGATTAGGACTGGATGAAGGCTATACTGAATTATTGGCATCTAGAATTTATAATAAGAATAATAAAGTAAGTGCTTATCATAAAGAAGTTCGAGTTGCTAGACTTTTTGAATTATTTTTTGACAATCCAAAGGAAATGGAGAATTATTACTTTAACCACAATTTACCCGGATTCATTCATCATATGGAACAATATGCACCAAGAGAAGAAATTATAAAATTGCTTCAGGAGATGGATGAAATGCTTATTTTTTCAAAAGCATTAAGCCCAATCTCTATATATAAAATGGTGCAGATTGAAATGAAATTATATGAATGGTTTCGACTGAAAAATAAAAATCCACAAAAACTTGCAGAATTTGAACAAATTATACAAGAAAATATAATAGCCTCTTGTGTATTTAAAAAGCAAAAAATCAAATTACAAAGGACCTTTCAAAAAGGAAAACCTGTCTTTGATACAGAACAAAGTAGAATTTTAAATTCAGATACTAGAAGAAAAACAGCAACTGCTCCTAGTATGGTGAAAGAAAACAAAACAAATGAAAAGCAACAGGCAATTCTAAAAGAATTATTGCCATATCAAAAATTAAGTTTTGTGAATTTATGTTCTGAAGTATTTCAAGTACAAGTGAGTGAAATCAATATTTTACAAGCAGCGAAACTTTATTGTTTAATGACGAATATTGACTTTGTAAGTTGTGATAGAACTACTAGAAACGCAATTGCGAGACAAGTTCAGACTTTGATTTTACCAGAAAATGAGAAAACTCCTTTAGAAAAAAGAACTGGTGAACAGCTTCAGAAAAAGTTAGATTCTACATGGAATATTGTTTTCAAGAACGAAGAAACGAAAGGCGTACATAGAGTAGCATAAAAATAAAAAGATGTCCAAAAGAGGCATCTTTTTTGTATGAATACAGCGAGTATTCACTATTATATTGTAAAAACAAGAAAAAAATTATTCAAAAATATTAGAAAAACAATATAAAACGTAAGATTAGACAAAAAAAATCTTAAATTTGTGCTATAATAAATTCGTTTTATGAGAACTAAAAAGATAGGTGATAAAATGAACTTAGTAATCAAAGACTTAGAAGTTGTAACCAAAAATCAAGAAAAAGAAATTTTAAAAAATTTTTCGCTTACCATCTCATCAGGAGAAATTCATGCCATCATGGGACCCAATGGTACGGGAAAAAGTACGTTATCTAAAGTAATTATGGGAAGTAGTGATTATCAAGTCATCGGTGGAGATATTCTTTATAATGATACCTCTATTTTACCTTTCACAGTCGATGAGAGAAGTCGTTTAGGTATTTTTCTAGCGATGCAATCTCCCATTAGTATCGAAGGGGTTACCAATAGTGAATTTTTAAGAACGGCTCTAAATGCTAGAAGAGAAGAAAATGTTGGAATTTATCAGTTTATGAAAGAAATGGAAACTGGTATGAAAGAGTTGAAGATGGATTCTACGATGATGCATCGATCAATTAACGAAAACTTCTCAGGTGGAGAAAGAAAGAAAAATGAAATTCTACAATTAAAGGTATTAAAACCACAATTCATTATTTTAGATGAGTTGGATTCTGGATTAGATGTAGATAGCTTAAAAGTAGTTTGCGATAATATTTTAGAATACAAAAAAGAAAATCCAGAATGCTCTATTTTAATTATTACTCATTATACCAAGATATTAGACTATCTCATTCCGAATTATGTTCATATAATGAAAGAGGGGGAGATTATAAAAACTGGGTCCGCTTCTTTAGCAAAACAAATTGAAAAAAATGGATTTATCATTGCAAATTCTACGAGTGAGTCTATGAATGGGTTGGTTCATGATGAATAAAATAAAAGTAAGTAAGGTAAAAGAAATTCCTGAAAAGAAACTAGTCATTTCTAAGAATGAAGATATAGAATTAAACGTTGGAGTAAAAGATGCAAACTATCAGATTTTAGTAAAGGAAGATGTTGAATGTAATGTATGGATTACTGGAAATCACAGTAATCTAAGGGTAGAAATAATAGAAAATAAAAATAGTCAGGTGCAAATTTCTTCGTTTTTAGAAAATAGTAATTGTCAGATAGAAATTGATTTAAATGGGGAAGAGGCAACGCTTGATTTCTCTTATAGTATCTTAAGTCAAAAAGAATCAAGAAACAAAATCACAGTATTTCATAATGCTTCTAATACGAAAAGTAAAGTGATTTGTAATGGGCTAAGTTATCAAAAGGCATCTATTATTCTAGACGTCAATGGATATATTCCAAAATCAAGTAAAAACTGTAGTTGTAATCAGGACAGTAGAATTTTAGAACTAGAAAATAGTACATCAGAAATTCATCCTAACTTATATATAGAAAACTATGAAGTAGAGGCATCTCACTCCGCCTATATTGGACCATTTAAAAAGGAAGAACTATTCTATTTAGAAAGCAGAGGAATTCCAGAAAAAGAGGCAACAGGACTACTTGTAAAGTCTTTGTTACTAGGAAAATTATCACTCAATGAAAAACAAAAAAGTGAATTGATTGAAAAAATTGAAGGAAAACAACTCGTAGGGGAAAAATAAAAAAGAAAATGGAGGTGATTCTATGAATCGAGAAGATTTTGAAATCCTAAATCAAGAAGAAAAACTAATATATTTTGATAATAGTGCGACGACATTAAAACCGAAACAAGTAGTAGATAGTGTAGTTGATTATTATACAAAATATACGGCAAATGCACATCGAGGTGACTATGACAACAGTTTAAAAGTAGATATGGAGTATGAAGGAGTCAGGGACAAGGTTCAAAAATTGCTTCACAACAGAAGTAGAAAAGAAATCGTTTTTACTTCAGGTGCGACTGCCTCTTTAAATATGATTGTGTTTGGATTTATGAAATATCAGTTAAAAGAAGGCGATGAGGTTTTACTTACCAAAGCAGAACATGCATCAAACATTCTCCCTTGGGTAACCTTAGCGAAAGAAATTGGAATTATCATACGTTATATTCCTCTAGAAAATCATTTAGTCACTGTAGAAAATGTAGAAAAAATGATTACCCCAAATACAAAAGTAATTTCGATTGCGCATGTTACGAATGTCTTAGGAGATGAAAGACCTATTACAGAAATTGGAGAACTTTGTTCTAAAAATGAAATTTATTTTGTCGTTGACGGTTCTCAAAGCGTACCTCATATGACAGTAGATGTAGAAAAACAGAACATTGATTTTCTTGCCTTTTCTGCACATAAAATGCTTGGACCAACCGGAGTCGGTGTTCTTTATGGAAAAGAAGAATTGCTAGAGAGATTAGAGCCAACATCTCTAGGTGGTGGCATGAATGCATCCTTTGATAGTGAGGGTGAAATTGAATATAAAGCACTTCCTTCTAGATTGGAAGCAGGGACTCCAAATATTGCAGGAGTGATTGGACTAGGAAGCGCGATTGATTATCTTTTAAGTATTGGATTCGACCGTATTCATGATCATGAACTAGAACTCAAAAAATATGCAGTCGAAGCATTAGAAAAAATCCCAAATATCATTCTTTATAATAAAGAATTAGAAAACGGAATGATTGCTTTTAATATTGATGGTGTTTTTAGTCAAGATACTGCAGTTTACTTAAACCATTATCATATTTGTGTCAGGGCTGGAAATCATTGTGCTAAAATATTGAAAGAAGACTTGCAAGTAAAAAATACATGTCGTATCAGTTTTTATCTTTATAATACAAAAGAAGAAATAGATGAATTAATTCGTGTTTTAAAAAATTCAGAAGATATATTTAAGGTTGTACTATAACCTAAGTAAGGAGTTGAGAAGATGGATCCTAATTTAAGAAGAGAAATATTACTAGATCATTATCAACATCCAGTAGGTCATGGCCTCAAGGATGAAAAAGGGTATATCAAGATTAATACAAATAATGAAAGTTGTATTGATAATTTAGACATTATGTATAAGATAAAGGATGGAATCATTGAAGATATTTGCTTTGATGGAGAGGCTTGCGCGATTAGTACCTCTGCAACGAGTATCATGATTCAAAGCCTTATTGGAAAAAATAAAGAAGAAGCAAAGAAGATTTTAGATAACTATGAAGCAATGCTAGATGAACGTCCCTTCGATCAGGAGTTACTTGGAGAACTCAATGTCTACGATGAGATTTATAAGCAACCAAATCGTAAAAAATGTGCATTGTTACCATTTGAATCGTTAAGAAAAATTATTGACCAGTTGTAAAATTAAAAGTTATCAACAGAATCGTGGATAAAAAAGAAGAAGGTGATTGTTTGGAACTTGTTGGAATTCATAAAGAGGTAGTAGAAAAAATATCAGAAATCAAACAGGAAGAAGCTTGGGTGAAATCTTATCGTTTACAAAGTTATGAGGCATTCCAAAAATTAGAAAATCCGGACTTTGGACCTTCCATCAATCTTGATTTTGATAAGATTATCTACTATAAGAATAATGAAAAAGAAGATAGAATTAAAGATAGTTGGGATGATATTGACACTGAAATTGTGGAAGAACTAGGTGATTTAGGGGTACTAGAAAGCGAATGTCATTTAGATGGCATGGGTGTTCAATATGAAAGTGAAGTCATTTATCATAATATGATTGAGGAATTGACAAAGAAAAAGGTTATTTTTACATCAATTGAGGTTGCAATGAAAGAATACCCTGAACTTGTAAAAAAATATTTCGGAACCATTGTAAATTTTCATGAAAATAAATATGCTGCTTTAAACGGTGCTGTCTTTAGTGGAGGAAGTTTCATCTACGTACCCCCACATACTGTTTTGGATCGACCACTACAAAGTTACTTTCGAATTAATAGCCGAAATATGGGACAATTTGAAAGAACTTTAATTATTGTAGACCATGATAGTGAATTACATTACATTGAGGGATGTACAGCCCCAAACTATAGTGAATCAAGCCTTCATGCTGCTGTTGTTGAAATATATGTTGGAAAAAATAGTAAATGTCGCTATAGTACCATCCAAAACTGGGCACACAATGTAAATAACCTAGTAACAAAGAGAGCATTGGTCGAAGAAAATGGAACGATGGAATGGATTGATGGAAATATCGGAAGTAATATTACGATGAAGTATCCTTGCTGTATCCTAAAAGGAGACAATGCGAGTGGAACTTGTATCACAATTAGTGTTGCGACTTCTAGTCAAGAACAAGATACAGGGGCTCGGATGATTCATTTAGGAAAAAATACACATAGTACGATTATCTCAAAAAGCATTGCCAAAAATGGAGGAAATGCAACCTACCGTGGAAAAGTGGATATTAAAAAGTCTGCCGAAAACAGCGAAGCCTTAGTAAAATGCGATACCTTAATTTTAGATGATATTTCAAGAAGTGATACAATTCCTATCAATATTTGTAGTAACACTACAAGTAGAATTGAACACGAAGCGACAGTTTCAAAAATCAGTGAAGAAAAGCTATTCTATTTGATGAGCCGTGGAATTGATAAAGAAAGAGCAACAGAATTAATTATTTTAGGCTTTATTGAAAAGTTTAGAGAAGAACTCCCAATGGAATATGCAGTAGAACTCAATCAATTACTCAAAAAAAATTTATAAAAAATAAAAAATTATATAATTTTTAAAATTCATCTATGAAAAAGGAATTTTCGTCTGAGAATTCC
>DLAC01000056.1 GCA_002493865.1 Caryophanales bacterium UBA7057 | reverse complement strand
CCATCGTTTGCAAAAAATACTTTTTTAATTTCAGAAACCCCAAGCATGAAAACTACAAAAAGTACAACGACAATAATTGTAAATTTATTTTTTTTCACCAATTTCATCATATTTATCCAACTCCTTTAATTATAGTTAAGATTATACAATATCTTTCTGACTTTCGCAAATGTTTATCTTTTCGATAACTCTTCTATTAATAATTGATTGACTAGGGAAGGATTAGCACTACCCTTTGTTTCTTTCATAATTTGTCCCATTAAATACTTGATTGCACGATCACGACCAGATTTATAGTCTTGAACACTTTCACTGTTTTCTTCAATGATATGATTTACAATTTCTCTTAAAGAAGATTCATCACTAATGGTTTCAATTCCTTTCGATTCAATAATCTTTTGAACTGTTAAATCGGTTTCCATTAACTCTACTAGGATATCTTTAAATACTTTATTTGTAATTTCCTTTTTGGACAACTTTTCTACTAAATCAGAAAATCTCTCTTTGGTTAATTTGGTATCTTCTAAATTTTTTTCTGTTTTATTTAAGTACGCTGAAATATCCCCTAATAATAAGTTACTAGCAATGACTAAGTCAATATCTTCCATACCGAGTAAAAAGTCACTCAGTTGTTTATTTTGAATTAACTTATTGGCATTCACTAGGGAAATTCCCTTTTCTAGATAAAGTTTTCTTCTTTCATCTGGTAAAATTTCTAAGTTTTCTTTTACTTTTTCAATGTAGTCATCTTCTAATACTAAAAATGGAATATCTGGTTCTGGAAAATAGCGGTAATCATTTCCGACTTCTTTGACACGCATTAGAATTGTTTGATTTGTCTTTTCATCATATCTTCTAGTTTCTTCTCGAATCTCTCTACCTCGTTCTAACTCTTCTACCTGTCTTTTGGCTTCTGCCATGACTACCATTCCAGCACTACTGATAGAACCTACATTTTTAGTTTCTGTTCTAGTTCCAAGTTTTTCTGTTTTAGAAACTGAGACATTGACATCACATCGCATACTACCTTCTTCGATTTTACAATCAGAAACATCTAAATAAAGAAGTGTTTCTCGAAGTTTTTCTAAGTAGGCAACGGTTTCTTTGTCACTCTTTAAATCTGGTTCTGATACAATTTCAATTAAAGGAACACCATTTCGGTTAAAATCTAGAAAAGATTTATCTTTATAGTGTGTACTTTTACATGTATCTTCCTCTATGTGGATATCGTGAATTCCAATTTTTTTGATAACACCATCCACTTCGATTTCTAGGTATCCATCGACTCCAATGGGACTTCTTGCCTGTGTAATTTGATATCCCTTTGGTAAGTCTGGATAAAAGTAATTTTTACGATCAAAGTGCATTTTTTTATTGATTTTACAATTTAAGGCAAGAGCTGCTTTTAAGGCAAGTTCTACGGCATAAGCATTCACGGTAGGAAGTGTTCCAGGATAGGCAAAGTCAATTTCATTGATATTTGTATTTGCGAATGTTCCATAATTATTATAAGAGTCTGAAAACATTTTTGTATTACTTTTTAATTCGCAATGAACCTCGGTTCCTGCGGTTACTTGATATTCTTTATTCACAAGCATCCCCTCCTGGTACTAGGTTTAAATCTAATTCTTTTTCAATAAATGATGCGAGCTGATACATCTTTGCTTCTTCAAAAGAATTTCCAATAATATGCATTCCGATTGGCATATGATCTTTATTGAATCCAATAGGTACATTCATTCCAGGAAGACCAGCCATATTGACAGGAATGACTAATACATCATCTAAGAATGACTTGATTGGGTCATCAATATCTTGATCTAAATTATAGGCAACCGTCGTCGTTGTTGGTCCTATGATTAAATCATAAGTCTCAAATGCTTTTTGAAAACTCTTTCTAATGTCATCACGAATTTGAAGTGCTTTATTATAATAGGTTACTGCATTGTCCCCACTTAATAAGTAAGAACCAACCATAATTCTTCTTTTGACTTCTTTTCCGAATCCTTCTTTTCTCGTTTTACGATATAAATCCTCTACAGATTCTGGATTTTCTGTAGAGTAACCGAATCTTACACCATCAAAACGCGCTAGATTACTACTGGCCTCTCCCATCGCAATAATTTGGTATAAGGTAACTGCATTTTCTATGTAATCGATATCGATGAATTCAACCGTTGCCCCTTTTTCTCTTAAAAGGTGAATCATTTCATTTGTTTGATCAAGAATTTCCTTGCTTACAATATCGCTTAGGAAATAATTAGGAACACCAATTTTCATTCCTCGAATATCTTTTCCAATCAACCTCGTAAAATCTTCTTCTTCTCTTGGAACACTCGTTAAGTCATGGGCATCTCTACCTACCAAACTATTTAAAAGAAGTGCATTTTCATAGACATTTCTAGTCATTGGCCCAATTTGATCGAGGCTGGATGCGAAAGCCACTAGTCCATAGCGAGAAATTCTTCCATACGTTGGTTTCATTCCAACAATTCCCGTATAGCTTGCTGGTTGTCTAATCGATCCCCCGGTATCACTTCCTAAGGCAAATGGAACGATTCTTGCAGAAATACATGCAGCACTTCCACCAGAAGAACCTCCCGTAATTTTTTCCCTATTCCATGGATTTTTAGGAGGGTCAAAGTAACTCGTTCTACTCGTTGACCCCATCGCAAATTCATCCATATTGGTTTTCCCTATCATAATCATATGCTTGTCTTTGATTTTTTGAACTACAGTAGCATCATAAATTGGAACATAGTTTTCTAGCATTTTAGATGCACAAGTGGTTCTTAAGTCTTTGGTTGAAATATTATCTTTAATGGCAATAGGAATTCCGAAAAGAAGATTGTCTACTTCTACATTTTCTAGTTTTTTTGCTTCTTCTAAAGCCTCTTCTTTATTTAAGGTAATAAAACAATTTAAGTCTTTATTTTCTTCAATTCTAGCAAATGCTTCCTCTACTAAGTCGATCGGACGAATTGCTTTTTTCTTCAATAATTCGTTGATTTCTACGATACTTTTATCTAAATATTTACTCATGAATCATCACCGGCACTTCCACAAAATTTCCACTCGTTTTTGGTGCATTTTTCTTTACTTCATCAAAAGAAATACTGCTTTCATTTTTATCTTCTCTAAGACTTACAGTATGCTCAACAGGAGTGATTAACAGTTCTTCATCATAGTTTTTAATTTCACTGATTTTTTCCACTTCGTTTAGTAATTTCTTTAAATCTACTGCATATTGTTCTTTTTCCTCGTCTGTTAATTCTATTCTTGCTAAATCAGCAACATGTTCTACTTCACTCAGTTCTAATTTATCTTTCATACAATTCCTCCTAAATAAAATTTGGATGATTCACAAATTGCTATCTATTATTATACCACGAGTTTTGCCTTTTGGAATTTTTTCTTCTCAACAATTTTTTCATTTTTATTAGTATTTCATTTAAATTTTCTATTCTTATTTTTTCAATAATTCTTTGAAGCTTAAAATATCACTATAGTCTACTTCATTTCCATTTAACATAAATATAAATTCTTTATTTAAGTATTCTGATACCCTTTTAGGAATGGTAATTGCTTTTTTCCACTCTTTTAAAATGTTAATATCAAAGTCTTTATCCGTTTCATAGATTACAATGAGTTTCCCATCTGTAATACGGATATCTACATGTTTAATTTTTTGTATTTCTGTATTGATTTTATCTTGAATACTTGAGTTTTCTGTTCTGTGATAGGTCACATCTAGTTTATCTGCTAAAACTAAGGCAAGTCCGATAGGAGAAGCAATATGATTTCCTTTCGAATGATCTGAAATTGCTTGATATAACATTTCTTTTTCTTGATCTGTGACAGATACCTTTTCGATAAACTGTGTAGCTAATTTTGCGCTTTCTATCGCATGATCCATCTTATCTCCCTTACTGAGTCCAAGATCATGCAGCAAGGATGCAAACATTGCTAAATCGATGGTTCTACTATCCGCACCTAATTGGTATAATATCTTTCTTGCATATTCGGAAACTCGTTGATAGTGTCCTAGTCCATGTTCCCAGTCCCATTTTCCATCAGTAATAAAGTGCATACCTTCTATTTTTCTTACAATTTTTAAATATTCCTCATCTTTTAATAAATTTTCATATAAACTCAATTCAAATCATCCTCCTGATTGTATTTACAAAGAACATACTGAATTTAAATTTTAAAAATTCCGGTTTCTGGAATATTCTACCATAGTTTGATTCATTTTAAAACTCGAACCATTAAAAGTTCGAGTAGCATTCTGTAGTGTTACAATTGATGTGA
>DLAC01000034.1 GCA_002493865.1 Caryophanales bacterium UBA7057 | reverse complement strand
CTCTAAAAATTTACGTTTTTTTTAATTTTATTTTTCAAGGGATAAATTTAGAAGCAATCATCCTCTATTTTCTTCCAATATATATGTCTTTTCATGCGAATCATTTCATAAAAAAATGATAGATGCGTTCCATTTTTCACAATCTATCACTTTCTATTTTATTTACAGTTAATGTTTTTTATTTTTATCTTTTAGAAGGAAGTTTGTAATCTATAAAGTAAGTAATATTCTTAGAAGGTACCTCTTGATTATTTTGAAGATAGTCTAACATTTCATCTACTTGGTTTCCTTTATAAAAGGCTGCCTTCCATTGATAATTATCTAACTCCTCATAATGCTTTTCTAAAAACTCATCAACTTCTTCTTGAGTACCTAAAGAAGCTACTGGTTCTCCTTCTTTATTCAATACATAATACTTCAGTAAAATTCCAGACTCGTCCTTAAATCCAGATGGTTCTGTTTGATAAACACTTTCATAATATGCATGTAATGTACTTTCTTCTTGTCCTAGTTCTAACTGCCAAGTATTGGGATTTTTTTCTTTTTGAAGCAAATATTCATCATATAGTGATCCAAAGAATATATCGTAATCATCTTCTCCAAACCTCCCATAATTTGAAACAGATAACTTTTTACTATCGAAACCAGGTGCGCTAAATGTTTCTATATAAAAATATGAAATTCCAAATCCAGAATCCGCTTCATGCTCAACTGTAGTTACTTCAAAACGGTTACTAATTTCTGTCGCCTGCTCTTTGGTAATCCCCTCGTTTTCTTTCAACTCATTTGGTACAACATCCTTTGCATCCGTATAAACAATCCGACATCCATATTTACTATTTAGTTCTGATAAATTCGTAGTACTATCATTGATTTTATCTTCTAAATATACAGAATTATTATAAACATATAAATACCCAAACACACTTTTTTCATAATAATCCGTATCACCAACTTTTACACTTACTAATTGAAGTTTTTTCCCGTTTTCAGTAAACTTTATTAAATCGTCCTCTGCTTCATCTGTAGAAGCGGCATAAACAGTTGGCATTTCTTGATTTACAAATTTACTCACTAACCCTAAAGCAAGTATACTCCCTAGTGCAAGCTTACTCATTCTTATCTTTAAATCTTTCATAAATATCCCCCTTAAAAAGCGATTATATTTTACTACAAATCATAAAAAAAGTAAAGAAAAACTTATTTTAAAGAACACATTTTCATAAAAAATTTGACAAAGCATTCAAAAATATGATAAGATTTGCGAGGTTGTGTCAAAAAAGCAGTCGTGTTAGGGGGGATATTATGAACAGTATTAAACTTGGTTTTAATCTCAATCAAAAGGTATGTACATCTATTATCGAACGTTTCGCAAATCAGTATTCATTAGACACTGTTTCAAGAAGAGGATTAAAACCCTATGCCATTTTAGAATTAGATAATCAATCTTATATTATTGCAGAACGAAATGAAAAATTAGCTAATATACTCATAGACTATTATCAAAAGGGAAAACAGTACCATTTGATTATTCCCATTACTTGCTATTTAATGATTCAAGCTCTTTCCTTTACGACACAAATAGATACAAATGCGGTGATATCATATTTAAATCTCAAAGATCCTTATGCAATAGAAGTGAGTGCAGATGATGCCAAGACTACTGCTAATATCCATGAAACCGAGGATTTAGAAACTGAAGAATCCTTATTAGAATATACGCAAAAAATGAATGCTATCTACGAAAGTAGAAGAGAGGATAGAACAATTGAAGCATATAATACCTACCTTGCACAGTATAGCGACTATTTTCATTTAGATAGTGAGAAAGTGATCGATATTGCCAAACAATTAACGAATAATTATCATGAAAGTTTTATGAATACCTTTAGCGAGAAAGCAATGGAAGAGTATGATTTATATGATGTAATTGATCATCCAGAAGCCGATTCTTTACTTTTTAACTATTTTGTTTATAGAAATGTAATTGGGAATGAAGGAGAGCTTACCTTTGAAATCTCTGATTTTGGATATTCAAAAAGTGATCTTATCACTACTCATGAAATTGAAACCATTGATTATACAGAGGATGGAGAACAAGTTTTAGCGAATGGATTCACACGTAGTCAGTTTACTGGAAAAATCTGTGACTTGATAAAAACGGATAAGAACTATACACTTGCGATTTCTTACTCTGAAACGGGCGTAGATGGTAGCCCTGTGTCAAGAAATCATAATAATTTCGGTGGATTAACAAACCAAAACGGGGAACTCATGGATTTTCCAACTGCCTATGCCGGTCTTGCTGCACAAGCGTTAAATCTTAAGACATATCCCAATAAATATGGTGTAGATTCTTTACAGAAATTATGGGAAGTTCATGCAAGAGGAGATGATTGGTTACAAAATGTAATTTATTTTCATAATTTGATTACTAGCGATCCTTCTTCTTATTTTATAGAGACATCTATTCCATCTGATTATCAATATACTCTACCAAGTACAGGAGATAGTTTTGCTTGGAATCACGGCGATTTATCTTATAGTGTAGATCCTACATTGGCACACAATGTGAATGAAGAGGCAGCTGTTTTGATGAAAAAAATGTAGATTTCATACAACCATCTTTCCAAATCATATACTAAATAAAAAAATATCCTAGTTTTTTATGGCTAAGATATTTTTTATTTTATATTAGTGGATTCCCTGTCATTTCTTCAGGAATTTCTAGTCCCATGATTTTTAACATGGTCGGTGCAATATCCCCTAGTTTTCCATCTCTTGGTGAATATTTTTGATTGCAAATAATGAATGGCACTTTATTTGTCGTATGAGAAGTAATGACATTCCCCTTTTCATCGATCATTAATTCACAATTTCCATGATCAGCAGTTACAATTAGAGTTCCTTCTAATTCTTGAATTTTATCATAAACTCTTCCTAAATTTTCATCCACTGCTTCTACTGCTTTGATTGCTGCTTCTAGACTTCCTGTATGCCCTACCATATCACAATTAGCAAAATTTAAGATAATCATGTCATAATGATTTTCTGATAATTCCTTTAATAGAGTATCTGTCACTTCATAAATACTCATTTCTGGTTTTAAATCATAGGTTGCTACCTTAGGAGATGGAATGAGTATTTTCTTTTCGTTTTGATAATCTACTTCCTTTCCCCCATCAAAGAAGAACGTAACATGTGCATATTTTTCAGTTTCAGCAATTCTTAATTGTGATAATCCTTGCTTTTCAATATACTCTCCTAAAATATTTTTTAAAGATGGATCATCAAAAGCATGAGGTGCTTTTACAGACTCTACTACTGGTAACATGGTGACTACTTTTAGATTTTGAAATTTCTGGACTTCCATTTCTTTAAAATCTGGATTTGTAAGTGCTGTTAAAATTTCTCGCAAACGGTCTTTTCGATAATTAAATACAATGACACCATCGTTTTCTTCTATATTTCCATCTTCATCAAAGATGGTAGGGATCAAGAATTCATCGGTAATATCATTTTTATAACTATCCTCAATAAATTCTTTGATGGAGTTACTCTTTGGACCAATCCTATTGACGATTACATCATATCCTTTCTCGAGCCGATCATAATTGTTGTCTCGATCCATTCCATAATATCTTCCACCAATACTTGCAATCCTTCCAATTCCTATTTCATCTAATTTCTCTTCTACTCTAGATATGTACTGATAAGCACTTTTCTTATCTACATCCCTTCCATCGGTAAATAAATGTAAGTATAGATTTTGAACTCCACAGTTCTTACACATATCTAGGATAGCCATTAAGTGATCAATATGAGAATGAACTCCACCATCACTAATTAATCCCATAATGTGCAGTTTAGAATTTTGATTTTTTGCATGGTCAATTACTTTTAAAATTTCTGGGTTTTGAAAGAAGGTACCATCTTTAATTTTAGAATTGATTAACTCTTGTGGTTGATAAACAAGTCGTCCAGCCCCAATATTCATATGACCAACCTCAGAATTTCCCATCTGTCCTTTCGGAAGACCTACAGGTTCTCCACTCGCATCTAATGTGCTATGTGGATATGTTTCCCATAGAAAATCAAAATTAGGTTTATTGGCAAGTTTTACTGCGTTACCAGACTTTTCTTCTCGAATTCCAAATCCATCGAGGATAGCTAATAATGTTGGTTTCATTTTTTTCTCCTTTTTTAAGATTGTAAATCAATATAAATCTTTTTAAATTTTACTTGTATCTATTTCAAATTTAGGATATATTATAAGTGGAGGTACATTTGGAGGTTTACCAAATGTCCACTGTGTTGTAGAACATTTGATTTTATCAAATGTTTTTTCTTTTTAACCAAAACCCCTAGATGACTAGTGTTTCATTAAATAGACCACTAGAAATATGATGATTGCAACTAAGATTAGAATTACATCAATTAGTTTATTTACTACTTCTTTCATAAATGTCCCCTCTTTCTAGTGAACATTTGATCCAAATGTACCTATTATAATTATTTCCTTTTTTTGGAGATTGGGACATTTTTTACATAAAAATCTAAAATCATAATTCTTTTACTTGTAACTATTAAAAGAAGAGTATATACTATAAGTGGAGGTACATTTGGAGTGTTACCAAATGTCCACTGTGTTGGAACATTTGATAAAATCAAATGTTTTTTCTTTTTAACCAAAACCCCTAGATTACTAGTGTTTCATTAAATAGATCACTAGAAATATGATGATTGCAACTAAGATTAGAATCACATCAATTAGTTTATTTACTACTTCTTTCATAAATATTCCCTCTTTCTAGTGAACATTTGATCCAGATGTACCTATTATAATTATTTCCTTTTTTAGGGGATGGGCCATATTTTTATAAATTATCTTTTAAACAGAAAACCGCATAAATTGGAATATAACGAACATTTTTCTTCATTCCAAAGTTATCTTCAGTAATTCTGATTCCTTCGGTAATATTAAATTTACTCATAAATAGAGAAAGAGATTTTGCCTTTGAAATATTTTTATTTACAATTTCAATTGGAATAATCTTTCCTGCTCTTGTTTGGATAACAAAAGGGACTTCTGCTTTTCCTTCAGACTGATAATAATATAGATTATATCCACTAGATACGATGGTTGTTGCAATATTATTTTCATAAAGGATATATTTCAAATTATCATCTGTTAAAAGTTTGATTCTCGATAAATGCATCATCATAAATAAAACCCCTGTATCATTTAAATACAGTTTAAAGCTCTCTACGTCTTTACAATGACTGAGTGGTGGTTTTACTTCACTGATTTTATAGCATTTATGAGCGATTCCATTGTTGCTTAAGAAGTCTAGAGCCTTCTCATAATCCTTACTTCTTCCACCAGTTCTCATTAATCCATATTGGAACTTACGATTTGTTTTTAATAACTGGTAAGGCAAGATATTTAAAACATCTTCAGCTCTTTGTATATCAATCAAATTTTCAATACTTAATAATTCTCTTTTATAGCAGTCTAATACTTTTTCTTGAATCATTTTAATCTTTAAATCTGACTCTTTTTCTAAACTTGCCTTGACTACTTCTGGTAATCCTCCTGTCATTAAATAGCTTTCATAATAATCCATGGCGATATTATGAAATGGCATGGGTTTATTACTACGATAAGAACTTTTAATAAACTCGATTAATTCCAAGTTACCAATCGCTTTTAAGTATTCCTCAAAGTCTAATCCAGACATACTACGATATTGCAATTCTTCCCCTTTAAACAAAGGCAATTTTTCTCGATTTGATGTAATTAAAATAATATGATATTCATTGGGTTCTGATCCGAACTTTTTGAATCCTTTTACGATTTCTTCGTCTTTCAAATTATCGATGATAATTAGGGTATCATTCTTTAAAATGGATTCCCCTACTAGTAGCGAAAGACGTGCAATCAGTCGGTCTATCGTCCGTTCCTTTTGGATGATACTTTTAAGGGCTATATTATTGTCACTGTTAATATAGGCAACCGTCTTATACTCCTTTTCTCCAAACTCTATTGCTGTATACGTTTTTCCCACTTGCTTATTTCCAAAGAGTAAGAGGGGCTTTCTGTTTAAATCTTTCTTCCACTTTTGTAAGTCCTGGTATATTTTTCGTTCCATAAATCGTAATCTCCTTACACTATTATTATTTACATTATAGTTTTTTCCATAACATTTGTCAAATCTTTCAAGTAAATTCTCTTCAAAGCAAAAGAAAAAGGCTATAAAAAGCCCTACTTACTATAATTTCTTTGAAATTCTAATCTTAATTTATCTGCCACTGTAACAATGAATTCTGAATTGGTTGGTTTGGCTTTATCGATATCGACACTATGTCCAAAGATATCTTCCATTAAATCCCAATCTCCACGGTTCCAGCTTACTTCAATCGCATGCCTGATTGCTCTTTCTACGCGAGACACTGTTGTATCAAACTTTCCTGCAATACTTGGATATAATTCTTTTGTAATGCCACCAATTACTTCCGGATTATCATAAATAATCGAAATTCCTTCTCTGATGTACTGATATCCTTTAATATGGGATGGGATTCCTAACTCATGAAGAATCTTCGTAATAGAAATCTGTAAGTTATTATGATAAATATCAATCGATGTATTTCGATAATTACTATCGTCTTGGCATTCCTCTAACCTACGTTCCAAATCTGAAAGTTCGAATGGCTTTAGTATAAAATAGTTTACACCATATTCTGATACCTTTCTGATCATATCCTGTGAATTATAAGAAGTTAGAACAATAATCTTTTTATCAATCTGTTCTTTCTTCATGGCTTCTAGGATAAATAAGCCATCTTTCTTTGGCATAATCAAGTCTAAGATAATTGTATCATAGTCCTTTTGCCTATGGCGAATTAAGTCTAATCCTTCTTCCCCATCGTTTGCTTCTAAAACTAATTCTATACTAGCGTGATTTTTAAAATACTCCTTAATCATTCCTACTAACTCGACATTATCGTCGATCATAAGTACTCTGACTTTTTTCATATTTTCCCCTTTCTTACTACACGCATCTCCATTATACAATATAATTTTACAAATTGATATGGCGAAGAAGCACTAGTTTTGTCAAATAGTGTCGAAAAAGGAAAAGTTTTGATTTATTTATTTAAAGAATTAAAAGCAGTGGCTGTAATTGCTATGATTATGACGACAATGAGTACCCAAAATAGTGGATTATCAAAGTTGGTTTCTACGAGTTTTTGTAAGTCCTGCATCGTATTACTAAACCATGTACCAATATCATTAAAAATATCTAAACTCATTTTTCTACCTCCAATACTTCTATGATTCTTTTTAATTCTTCTATTTTTAGACTGGCTCCTCCGATTAAGTAACCGTCAATTTCCTCAATCTGATTTAAGGATTCTATATTTCTCGGGTTGACACTTCCTCCATATACTACTTTACATTCTATAGAGTAATGACTCTTCATATATTTTTTCATCCAATCCAGAGTATTTTTAATTTCTTCTCTCGTTGGGATAAAGCCTGTCCCAATGGACCAAACTGGTTCATAAGCAAGTATGATATCTTTTAATTTTAATCCTTGAAGGGCAGAATCAATTTGACTCTTTAATACTTCCGTTCGTTTTTCCTTTTCTTCTAGATTTTCTCCAATACAAAGAATTGGTATCACATCATAGTCAAAACATAACGAAAGCTTTTTTCGAATCAAATCACTATCTTCTTTCAAATGGGTTCTTCTTTCTGAGTGACCAATAATTACATAATGAATTCCAAGGGAAGTTAATTGTTCAATGGAAACTTCTCCAGTAAAAGCTCCCATCTTCTCACTCGCTACATTTTGACTTCCAAGAGAATAATTTTTTCCATTAAAATAAGATAAATATGGATAGCTTGGACAAACAATCAACTTATTTCTCTGACACTTTATTTCATTCAACTGTTGAATATATGATTTTATCTCCTCTAGGGTAAGATTCATTTTGAGATTACTTATGATCAGTTTCATCTTTATCTCCTTTAAACTTCTCAACAATTTTTCCAAATACACCGAGACGATTTTCTTTATGATCTAAAGCATATTGATATACTTGTAATACAGATTCCGCGAAATATTTTGAACTATATCTATCTACATTAATTCTTGCCTGTTTGGATAATTTTTGATTTAGCTCATGGTTATTGTATAACTCTTCAATTGCTTTTCTGCATCCTTTTTTCGTTTTAAATAATTTTCCATTCAAATCATCAATGACAGTATTTTGAAAGCTCTCATCTTCAATACAAATTGGTGTTACTTCGGATGCCATCGCTTCAATCACGGTTAATCCCTGTGTCTCTGTTACAGAAGCCGTTAAGAAAATATCTGCTAGATGGTAATAGTATGGCATATCTTCCCATTTTGCTTTTCCAACCATTAAAATTTTATCTTCTAATCTATAACTTTTAATTAATTCCTTATATTCTTCCGCGTCTGGTCCATCCCCAACGATTAACATCTTTAAATTCGGACACTGTGGCAAGCACTCTTTCACAACATCAATTAAATATACAATATTTTTTTCTTGGGCAATTCTTCCTACAAAGATTGCAACAAAGTCATCCTTTTTTAAATGATATTTTCTCTTTAATTTTTTAATTTGCTCTAAGTCTAGATTTTCTATATAAAATCTTTCTAGTTCAATTCCAGTTGGAATAATATGAATATTTTTATCAACTTTGTATTTTTCTTTAAATAAGTCATAGGTTTTCTTGGTAGGAACAATCAGTTCGCTCGCTGTTCTATCACAATAGAATTTCGTTAAGTATTCAACAATTTTTTTACTAGATTTGTCAAAATATCCCTTTGTTACATAATGAACATAATCTTCATACATCGTATGATAGGTGTGAACGAGTGGAATATCTAATTGATATGCAAGGAGTCTCGCAAAGGTTCCAACTGCAAACTCAGTTTGAGAATGAATAATATCTAGCTTCCAAGTTTTAATCATATTTACTGCTTTAATTGGGTATAATCCTGTTAATCTAGAATCATAGATTCCTGTTGGAATTCCTGGAATTCTTAAAATATGTTCCTCTTCGTCGTAATCATAGTGAAAACTCTCTAAATTGGCAGTGACTACATACACAGTATGTCCTAGTTTTTCTAAGGCTTTCTTGAGCATTACTTCACTCGTTACCAAACCACTAATATAGGGTGTATAAGTTTCTGTAAAAATTCCTATTCGCATTTCTTTTCACTTCCTTTAAGGTTAAAGATTACTGCACCTACAATCATTAAGAAATAATATGAAATAAATCTCCAAATTAGTAATGATGCTTTTAGTATACCACCTTTAATGAAAGATCCAAAGAATCGTAAGTATCCATATTCAATTCCTCCTGATGCCCCTGGAATCGGTACAAAGGAACCAATAATTAAAATATAAGCGGAAGAACAAATTGCCCCGATTGGTGTGACAGGATTATCAAATCCTAAGAGGGAAGCAATAACAAAATATGGCATTACATAGTTTAGTGTTAGGTAAACAAAGTTATAAAAGTAAGACTGTAAGCAGAGTTTTTTATGTTGTTTTAAATACGTAGTTCCCTGATGAAAGTCATCTACTTTTTCACTCCATTCTGCCTGTTTCTTTTCTTTGTCTTTTACAATTTTTAATTTTGCAAGTACCGCAATTGCCTTATCGATCATCACATGATTAAATTTACTACTGAAGCTTATAATGATTAATCCAAGCATAACTAAGGTATTCATTAAAAAACCTAATAAAATTAAATTTTTTAATAGAGTGACTTCCTTAAATAGATTCCATTTCCAATTGACTAGTAAAGCAATAATTCCATAAGTAACTAATGCTGCTTGGTACAATATAAAATTTTGCATAATAATATTCGTTGCTTTGGTAAGACGAAATCCATCTTTTTTTAACAGGTAGATTTGCATCGGTTGTCCCCCTGTAGAAAAGGGAGTAATTCCATTAAAAAATTTCGTAATGAATTGCATTTTTAAAGCACTTTTATAAGAATAATCATCTGTATAACTATCAACCACTTTTTTGTATGCGAGTGCTTCAAACATCAGTGCTACAATCTGACATAAAAAAGCAAGGAACAATACCAAAAGATTGGCTTTTAGTAAGGCATCGACAATTGCATTAAAATCATCTTTTAATACAAAGCCTACAATCAATATGGTGACGATTAATAAAATAATACTGTTTTTCTTTATACCCTTCATAATTTACTCCTTGTTTTTTTATTTATCATTGATTACTTTTAATCCTGGCAATTCTTTTCCTTCTAAATATTCGAGTGTTGCGCCACCACCGGTCGATGCATGGCTTACTTTATCTTTATATCCTAGTTTTTCAGAAGCTGCAACAATGTCTCCTCCACCTAGAATCGTATCAATATTTTGTTCTGTTAAAAATCTTAATATTTGTGCTGTTCCAACACTATATTTTGGTATTTCATACATACCTAAAGGTCCATTCCATACGACTGTTTTTGCTCCCAATAACTCACGGGCAAACAAGTTAATAGAATCGGTTCCAATGTCTAATCCTAATTCATTGGCACGTAAATCTCCTATTTTTACAATTCTACTAGGACTATTTTCCTCGGTATTAACGGATGCATGAACATCAACTGGTAAAATAATTTTTCCCGGATATTTTTCTAACACTTCCTTACAGAAATTAATGTTTTCAGTATCTAGAATGGAACCTCCAACCTCGTACCCTGCAGCTTTTAAAAAGGTAAATGCCATTCCGCCACCGATGATAATTTTATCTGCTTTTTCCACTAAATTTTGAATGACTCCAATTTTATCAGATACTTTTGCGCCTCCTAAAATAACAACGTAAGGTCTTTCTGGATGATCTAATCTACTTAGTGCATTTAATTCTTTTTCTACTAAAAAACCAATCGCATTCGGAAGGAGAGAAGCAATTCCAACATTGGAGGCATGCGCTCTATGAATGGTACCAAACGCATCATTAATAAAAACATCCCCAAGACTCGCCCAGTAAGATGCTAGCTCAGGATCATTGGAACTTTCTTTTTTCCCATCTAAGTCTTCAAAACGAGTATTTTCAATTAGAATAATTTCTCCTTCTTTCATGGAAGCAATTAATTCTTTTAATTTTTCACTTCGAGTACGATTGACAAAACGAATTGGAATTCTTAATAAATCTCCTAAACGAATGGCAACAGGAGTTAAACTATTTTTTTCTAAATCTTCTTCAGATTTAATTCTTCCTAAATGAGATAATAAAATAATTTTTGCTCTTTGTCCTACTGCGTAACGAATGGTATCTAGACTTTCTACAATTCTAGTATCATCAATGATTTTCCCATCTTTCATGGGAACATTAAAATCACAACGAATAATGACACGTTTTCCAGTTAAATCTAAATCCATAATTGTCTTCTTCATACACAATCTCCTTGGGTTATTATTCTTCTCATACATATCTAGTATACCACAGATTCTAGCGAATACTAGCATTTTCCGGTTGCTTTTCATTACAGTTTTGTAATTTTATAGGTTCATTCTATGGGACAATTCTCATTTTATAAAGCAACAGTGTCCTAAAACTATTCATTTGATGGCGATAAAATGATTCTTAGTAGTCTTCTTCCACATCAGTAAATTTACCAAAGTTACTACTACAATTATATTTTATTTGGATTCTAAATCCTATAAAACTAATCATCTATCATAAAACTTTATAATAAATGTAGACATTATTTACAGTCTAAAAAAATTTAATATTGACTTGCGTAAAAAATACACATATACTTGTATTGTGGTGATGATATGGAAATCAATAATCCAAGATACAAAAAACAAGGAATTCATGTGATGGCAGCCGTTTTTACAGTGGACCATGGGATTACTAAAATTCTACTAGTAGAGAGAAAAAACGAGCCATTCTATGGAATGTGGTCACTTCCAGGAGGCGCATTATATAACGATGAAGACTTAGAGGATGGAATGAGACGAGAACTTCTTGAAAAAACAGGACTCGTGATTCCTAATTTAAAACAATGTAGTGTCTTTGGAAAAGTTCACCGTTCCCCTTGTATGCGTATGATTGGTATTTCTTATTTTGGAGTTATTGACCGTTTTAAAGTAGAACTTTTAACTTCTACCTTAAAAACATCCAATGCTGGTTGGTTTGCCATTAATCAGATTCCACCACTTGCCTATGATCATGAAGAGATTATTCAAGATGCTTTAGAAAAACTTAAAGAAAGTATTGTCGAATCAGATATTCTAGAAATTCTGTTTCCAAAAGAATTTACCCTTCCAGAGATTCAAAAAGTTTATGAATCTATTCTCGGGACCAATTATGATCGTAGAAACTTTAGAAAACGAATGCTTTCTTTAAACTTAATTGAAGACACCGGAGAAACAGCAAAATTTGAAGGAAAGAAGCCGGCCAAGCTTTACCGTTTTCGAAAGGGAAAAAAACAAAAAAGAATTTTTTAAGGAGGTAATGTGGCAAAATTAATTTACTTTTATAGTGCTATGAAGGGAGGAAAAAGTGGCATTTTGATTCCTATGGCCTATAATCTAGAAGAAAATAAAAAACGAACACTCGTTGTAAAACCAGGAATTGATACTAAGGGAAATGCTCATATTGTTTCTAGATCTGGGGCAGAACGGCAAATCGATTTATGGATTGACAAAGAAGAGAGTTTTTTGGAAGATGCGAACCTTTCACGAATCTTTGAAACTGATGCGATTATCATTGATGAAGCACAATTCTTAACTGGAACACAAGTAGAAGAACTTTGGACCATTTCAAAAAGACTCGACATTCAGGTGATTGGATTTGGACTTCGTGCCAACTTTAAAGGAAAATTATTTGAAGGAAGTCAACGATTCTTTGAACTTGCAGATGAGATTTCAGAACTTCCGATTATTCCAACTTGTAAATGTGGCGAAAAGGCATTATTTAATGCAAGGTTAGTGAATGGTGCTTACACAATGAACGGAGAAGAATGTATCATTGATGGTAGTACATCTAATGTTACTTATGAACCACTCTGTGGAACATGTTTTCTAAAACAGGTGGTCTTACCAGAAAAGAACATGCAATATTTGAAAAAATTTGATTGATGATTACTGATGAAGAAATTCATCCATATTTTAGCCTTATATAAGTGTATATATTACACATTATATGGATGAAAAAATTCGTCTAAATTTAACATTTTATATGTGTATACTTTACACTTAACTAGGAGGATTTATGATTTATTTTTTAAGACATGGACTCGATGATGAAAGATTTATTGGCGGGTGGAGTCATATGGGACTAACCTGGGAAGGAAGAAGCCAGGTAAAAAAAACACTTTCCTTCTTAAAAGAACATCCCATTCATTTTGACCGTATTTATACAAGTGATCTTCCAAGAGCCCTTGAAACAGCACAAATGGTACAAAGGGAATTTGAAGTACCTATCATAGAAGATGAAAGACTAAGGGAACTGAATAAGGGAGACCTCAATGGAATGTATATTGTGAAAGCAAATTTAAAATATCATTATGGAGAATTCCTTCAAAACATGACAGTAGATACTAAATACCCGAATGGGGAGTCTTTGAGAGACTTTTGGGAAAGAATGGCATCTACCCTTCCCTACTTCCTAGAACAAGATGATACTTTAATCGTAACACATCGGGGAGTAATTAATTACCTGTATTATCAAATGAATGGTATGTTTATGGATGGCATACCAACGGATACAAATAAAGAACAATTTAATGTAACACATGCATCCATTCATGAATATCAGCCAAAGACCAAACAAATTCAGAGGATATACTAAATTAAAATCAATGTGAGGAGTTAGAAATGGAAAAATATGATACAACCGTAAAAATTACAGACTTTTATGTGAACTGGATGAAAATTAAATCCGCATGTATGACAACAATTAATAAGGCGGCAGGCAAAGTTCCAAATATAGAGTGGAAAAAGAAGCTCTTAATTTGTAGACATTCTCCCATACGAAGAGGAATTACTAGTTGGAAATGGAAAAGCATTCCTTATGCAATCAGTACCCACTTTGTGAGGCACCACGAGGGATGTGAAAAGTTTGTCGCAACGGAAAGAGAGGACCGAACACAAATACCAAGAGAAGATCGAAGTCAAATGAATCCAATTCCCGTTGAGATGGATGCTAATTTACAGGGACTTATCAATATTTCTGAAAAGAGACTTTGTATGTGTGCAGATCCTACAACTAGAAAATATTGGGAGGCGGTGATTGAAGAAATTCGGAAATATAGTGAAGTCATTGCTTGGTCCAATGTTCCTCAGTGCGTTCGCTGTGGGGGTTGCCCAGAAGTCTTCGGGAGTTGTGGATTTTATAAAGAATTAATGAAAGATGCAACAATTGAAGAACAACAGGATTTGATTCGAAGATATGATATTTATAATCAAAAGGTAAGAAATTTAGTACTTACGGATAAAAGCAATTAAAATATGAAATAAGAGAGGGTTTTTATGATTAAAAGAATTGTTTTAACTGGAGGACCTTGTGCCGGAAAGTCGACAGCACTTTCCAAATTAGAAAGTTATTTGCTTGAAAAAGGATATGTAGTATTCACGGTTCCAGAAAGTGCTACTGAATTAATTCAAGGTGGGATTCGTCCATTTGGGGATCAGGCTTTATATGGGCTAGATTTTCAAGGAATTATTTTGGATTATCAACTCGCGAAAGAAAAAAGTTACGATCAGGCAGCTCATCTATTAGAGGCATCTGGTCGAAATGTAGTTATTTTATATGATCGTGGTGTTCTAGATAACAAAGCCTATTTGGATGAACCTGATTGGAAAAAATTACTTGCTTCTAAAAAATTAAAGGAGGAGAAACTTAAAAATAGATATGATGCTGTGATTCATATGGTAACCGCTGCACGTGGAGAAAATGGTATCTATACTTTAGAAAATAATACCGCAAGGACGGAGAGTAAGGAGGAAGCGATTTTATTAGATCAAAAAACACTCCAAGCTTGGAGTGGACATTCCAATTTAAAAATCGTCGAAAATGAGGGAGACTTCTCTGAGAAAGTAAACAATGTTCTAGAACTCTGTTTAGAAACCATAGGTTTACAAGTTGCTTTTCGAAATCAAAAAAAGTATATTGTTGATGCAAATACTGTAGAATTTATGCAGTTTCGAAATCTTTGTTCTAAATCTAATATTCATCAGTTTTACTTGGATTATCCAGACAGCCCTTATGAATTTAGAATCAGAAACACAGAAATTGATCAAGATCATTATTATACGATGACTGTTCAAGAAAAACTAGAAAATGGAACTTCTCGATTGATTCAAAAAAGAAATTTGTCTCCCGAAGAGTATCTAGGTTACTTAGAAAATACTCCAGTTCGTAGTTCTGTTAAAAAGACAAGATATACAATTCTTTATCAAAACGAATACATTCGGCTCGATATTTTTGAAAATGGGTTTGTTTTGATGGAAGTAGAGCCTATGACCAAACATGGGGATATTATCATTCCAAACGAAATTGGGGTTTTAGAAGATGTTACTAATCAACCTGCCTATCAAAATCGCGTTCTATCAAAAGCATTACAAAGTGCATAGTTTTTTACGTATAGAAAAGGAAGAACCAAAATCGGTTTCTTCCTTCTTTTTACATTAATTCCATTAATTTTTTAGCAGTTCTTACCATTTGACTTGTATAAGAGTTTTCATTATCATACCAAGATACTACTTGAACTAATGTTTTTCCGTCTCCTAAGTTGATTGCTTTTGTTTGTGTTGCATCGAAGATAGAACCATGCGTTTCTCCAATAATATCACTCGATACGATTGGGTCTGTTGTATAACCATAGGAATCTGATCTATATTTTTTCATTTCTTCGTTAATTTCTTCTTTTGTGATTTCTTTGTTTACTACAGCGTCTAATATCGTTAAAGATCCATCAGGTACAGGAACTCTTTGGGCTCCACCAATTAACTTTCCAGATAGTTCTGGAATGACTAATCCAATCGCTTTGGCAGCGCCTGTTGAGTTTGGAACAATATTAATTGCCCCTGCTCTTGCTCTTCTTAAGTCCCCTTTACGATGAGGTCCATCTAGAATCATTTGATCTCCTGTATAAGCATGAACTGTGGTCATAATTCCAGAGATAATTGGGGCAAATTGATTCAGAGAGTCTGCCATGGGCGCAAGACAATTGGTCGTACAAGAAGCAGCTGAAATAATGGAATCTTCTTTCGTTAACGTATCTTCGTTTACTCCATATACAATGGTAGGTAAATCATCTCCTGCAGGTGCTGAAATAATTACTTTTTTGGCTCCTGCTTTTATATGAGCTTCTGATTTTTCACGTGAAGTGAAGAAGCCAGTGCATTCTAAGACGACATCTACCCCTAGTTCTTTCCAAGGTAATTCTTCTGGGTTTGCATTCGCATAGACTGGAATCTCTTTTCCGTCTACTTCAATTCCCTTTTCTTTAGCTACTACAGTATCTGCTAATTCATATTTTTTTTGTGCAGAATCATACTTTAATAAATGAGCTAACATTTCTGGACTTGTTAAGTCGTTAATCGCAACAATTTCACAATCTTTCATTCCAAACATTTGACGGAATGCTAAACGTCCAATTCTTCCAAATCCATTAATTGCAACTTTCATTCATATCATCCTCTTTTCTATTTTCAATATATAGTTTTTACGAATGATTGTCAATTTATTAAAAGAAATTTATTCTCGGTTGTCACTTTTTTATAATTTGATTTTTTTCATGGCTTTTCCATTTTCCATCTGTAACTGTTTCCTTTTATTATTTTGAACAGGTGGATAAGGAGAAGGTTGTTTCTCCCTAGAAATCCCAAGTGTTTGGATTACCATCTCTCTAGATGATTCAATTGACTCTAAATGACGAAACATTTCTGGATCTACGAGGGATGGTTCCCTACGTACTTCTACCAGTGGAATATTAGCTAATGAAAAGTTTTCTATCATATCTTCTAATCCTAGAAAGTAAAGAGACTCGTATTCTTCAAAATCTAAAAATCTAAAAATCAAGTTTGGTATATGAATTTCATTTTCTACTTTGACATATGAAATTCCTTGCTTACATAAAAAGCATTCAATTTCACCCATTACAAATTCTTTCTCTTCTGTTAAAATTCTTTTAATTTTCATATAATTTCTCTCTTTCATTTATCATTTTATTGTTTCTCTTCTAGAAATCTTTTTTCAAACTCTTTTAGTTTCATTTTCCTCTTTTCATCTACTATACTTTCTTCTTTGATTAATCTTAATCCATGTTTCTTAAAATCATCAAATGTAATGGATATTAAGGAATTTGTTTGTAGGTTGAAAAATAAACCATCTACATTATATTGAATTCCTGAATAGAGGTCATCTGTTAACCATAAATCAATGATGGTTCCGTGATAATCAAATTTAAATCCTCCAAAGCGATTGAATGTATATTCAATATATAGTTCTTTAAATATGGATAATATAAAGTCTAAATATTTCTGTCCTAAAACTAAAAAATCTAAATCTTTTGGGGTTTTATCAAACAACAAATCACGAATTCCTCCCCCTAGTAAATAGATAGGAACGGATTCAGAAATCTGGTAAGCAGGAGGAAAATGTGTTTTTATATATTCTTGTATTTGTATTTCTAAGTTTTGATTCATGAAGTTCTCCTATCAAAAATATTCCATATTATATTCAGTATCTTTTATTTGATTACTATTCTTTAACTAAAACCTTGTTAGAGTTATATTGAGTAGTTATTTGGTTTTTGATTAAGGTAAATGTTTGATATCCCATTTGGATTACTGCTGGGTAACATAAAACTTTATCTATTTTGGATGGTTCTACATTTAAGTCTAAGAACGGTTTCATTTTTTCTAATCTTTGCTTTGATTCTCCAGCAATATAGGATAATTCACTTTCAGACATACTCGCAAATTCTTCTAAACTAAATACAGTGAACGTATCTTTGATTTGAGGATAAAAGAAAGGTCTAAAATAATCAAAACTCGAAAAAAAGTTAGGATTGATTTCTAATAGATCCTTTGCATTCTGATAAAATTCATCTTTTAGTTCTGGAAATATATAATCTGAATTCATTATAGTATTTAAAAGATGATGATATGTTTCTTTTGATAGTTCTTGAATAAAACTACTAGAAAATAATTGAATATTACCAGCCAAATCATAAAGATTTCCAGATATCATCCGACAAGTTTCTAAGTCTGCATTCACATAGGCATGATAAAATACTGCGAATCGTCTGATACGAGTATCGTCATGAGACCATACAATTGTATCTCTAACATCTTGTGGATTGTTAAAATCCAATTCTCTGTTTCCAAATTTCTGATCAAATAATTGACTTGCTGTATTTAAAATAATTAAATCGGCACGATATAAATTCTTAGAATTTACATCAAAATCGCATTTTTCCTTGATAGCATCTAGAAAATTATAGATTGCATTTGTTTTTAAATCAATTTCTCCATGACCGAGTTTCGTATGCATCATACCAACAATAACACTACGTATCTGAAAATCAGGTCGATTGTAACCAGAAAAATCGAATTTACCTAAATCAATCCCAAAAGCAAAAGATTCAAACAATTCACTAAAACATGCTAATTTTGAATCCTCTAATAAAAGAGATTTTTTCTTTTTACTCTTTTTTTGAAATGGAATCATATTTTCTGACATCCTAATACCCCCCAGTGCTTACTATTATAGCATACCAAAAGAAAATATCCACAAGATTTGTGGATATCTAATCATAATTTTTTTAGAAGAACTCGTAAATACCTATACTTTAAAGCATCCTCCACCAATAAACTCCCTTAGAATTGAATCTTCTGGAATACTTTCTGATGAAATTGGTAAGAAGACTCTCAAGAAATTAATTAAACGTAGTGCTTCATTATAGTAGGGAGAATTTGGCGCTACAGAATAAAGTAGTGGTTCTACAAATGTTTTTAATACCCCCAGTTCATAAATCATTGCTGTATTATAAGTATAATCTGCATCATCTTGGTAAGGGAATATATATTTTTCTTCCCCTAGTCTCACCTTCTTCCATTTTTCTAAAGTATCTTCTACTGAATTTCCTCTGGTTCTATTATCTCTTACAATTCTACGTAATAGACGGTTATCTGTCGTTGAAACTCTTGTATGGTTATCAATATTTAATTCTGTTAAAGCTGATAAGTAAACGGTTGTTTTATCTTCTTTTGGAATATGTTCTAGAACTTTTGGATTTAAGGCATGAATTCCTTCAATTAATAAAATCTCATCCTCTTCTAAACTCATCTCATCTTTAAATTCCTTTTTACCGAGAATAAAACTGTAGGTTGGCACGACTGTCTTTTCTCCTGAAACTAGTTTTTGAACCGTTTTTTCGAATAACTCTAAGTCGACTGCTTCTAATCTTTCATAATCTGGCTTTCCATCTTCATCTAGTGGGGTATCCTTTCGATCTACAAAGTAATCATCCATGGAAATCATTTTGGGATTACATCCTAAACTCTTTAGACAAAGAACTAATTTATTAGTGGTTGTTGTTTTCCCAGTCGAAGAGGGACCTGCTAGTAATACAATTTTTGCTTTACTTTTTCTAGATACTATAGCTTTCGCTAAGTCTAATAGTTTGGCATTTTTCACAAGTTCATCAATACGAATTAATTCCTCTATTTTACTTTCAGATACTCTTTTATTTAAATCCACTACGTTTTCTAAGTGTAATAATTTTGCCCACTCTCTTGACTCCTTAAATAAGTTGAATAACTTTTCGCGATGTTCGTATGGCTTAATCCCATCTTCCATGTAAATGGTTGGGAATCTTAAAACAAATCCATTTTTATGAAGATAAGTGAGTTCAAAATGAGATAAGCATTTTGTATTAATTGGCATTTGACTATATAAATAGTTATAGAAAGGTCCTAATTTATAAAGATTTACATGCGTAGATGAAATATAAGTCATAATTTCTTTTTTGACTAAGTCTCCCGTATTTTCAAAATAATCCATTGCATCGAATCTTGTAACTGTTGCTTTTGTAATTGGTAGGTCATCATGAACAATTTTTCTCATCTCTAATTCTAGTTTTTCAATAGATTCTTCTGTAATCTTACGGCTAGTTTCAATGTATAATCCCTTATCAATTGAATGATTCACTTTAATTTCAATTTGTCTACCAAATAATCTTTTTGTTGCATAAATTACTAAGTAAATGAGTCCATTTAAATATACTTGATTAGCACCTTTATCTGTTAAATCTAAGAATTCTACTGTGCAATCTTTATGAATGGTTTCATTTAATTCTTCATAGATTCCATCTACTTTCGCTAAAATGATGTCATATTTAAAATTATCTTGATAAAGTTTTGATAATTCCTCTAAAGAAGTTCCATCTGTTACTTCTATGATATTTCCATTTACGCATACTTTTACACTATCCATTGTATCACCCTTATTCTTTTTATTATCTAGTTATTATTGTATCATAATTTTGTTATTTTTCATCATTATTTTATCGGATTTTGTATTCTTGTTTTCTGTATGAATTCTTTCAATAGATATTAAAATATTATTAGGTGATTAACATGAATTTAGTTCCAATGGTCGTAGATAAAGAAATCCATGGAGAACGAAGTTATGATATTTTTTCTAGATTATTAAAAAATAGAATTATCCTTTTATCGGGAGAAATTACAGATGAGGTTGCCAATAGTGTTGTCGCACAGATTTTATATTTAGACTCACTCAATCACGATGATATTAGTCTGTATATCAATTCTCCAGGTGGATCTGTCACAGCAGGAATGGCAATTTATGATACGATGAATTTTGTATCAAGTGATGTATCTACCATTTGTCTTGGAATGGCAGCATCGATGGCTGCATTTTTACTCTCTTCTGGTGAAAAAGGAAAACGCTTGATTTTACCCAATGGAGAGGTTATGATTCATCAGCCCCTAGGAGGAGCTCAAGGGCAAGCAACAGAGATTAAAATTGCTGCAGAACACATTTTAAAGTTACGAAAGAAGTTAAATGAAATATTGGCTAAAAATACAAATCAGGAAATTAATACGATTGAACGTGATACAGAACGAGATAATTTTATGGATAGCAAAGAAGCATTAGACTACGGCATCGTCGATAAAATCATAGAAAAAAGAAGTTAGTTGACTTCTTTTTTTAGTGGTTTTATTTAGTATATTCTTTTACTTGCATACCGCCTTTACTTCTTGTACCGAAGTTAAAGTCAACAGATATGCCTTTATTTCTTAATGTTATAAAGTCTGCGCCATGTTGTATATGATTCCAATAGAAATTTCCCTCTTTTAAATTTGGAAGGCTAAGAATTGGATCTAAATCTTTAACATATGTATAGCTTAGCCAAATATATTCTAAGTTTTCTAAACTAGATAATGAACTGATATCTGATACTGGAGTGTTTTTAATAATAATGCTAGAGATATTTGGAGTACTTGTTAATTCACTAATATCTGATAATGAATCACAATTCGAAATATTTAGGTTCTCAATATTAGGGAATGCTTCAATTCCATCTAGACTATTCATAGAACAAAATGTAAGGTTTAATTCAGTAATAGCATCTTTATTTTGTATTTTTTCTAAGATTGATAAATCATCAATATCTGATAAAGTAATTCTGTTATATGTGTTTTGATAAAGACTGATGTCATCATATCCATTGATTAAAGTATAAAGACAGCATACCCCGTTTTCATCTCTAAGTTCTAGATAATACCTATCTCCATCCCATTCCTCTTTACTCTCTAATTTTTTTATGAATAGTTCATTAAAAGAAGTTTGATTCACATATTCTTTTGATACAATTCCAATACCATCACTGTGACTTGTCATTACAATTACCTGTTTTTTATCGTCAGAAAGGATTCCCCTCTCTACTAAAAGTTTTAGTGTTTCATCATCCCAAAATTCATTATATTCTAGGTGTAGGGTTTGTAGTCTAGGAAGATTATGTAAAGGAGTAGCATCTTCTATTTTGTTACATCTTAAATCTAAGTAAATGATATCTTTTAAATTTGATAATGCACTAATATCAGATACACTAGTACCAACAAGTTCCACTCCTCTTAAGCCTGTTAGATTCCATAAGGCATCAATATTTCCTAAATTTGGACAGTCCTGAATTCTTAAACTTTCTAAGTTTTTATAGTCTTCTAAGAAGGAAACATCCCACATTGGGCAGTTTTTCATTGACAAGGATTTGATATTTTCAGGATGAGAAATTGCCTTTACTATCTCTAAATCTTCACAATTCACAATATTTACTAAGCTTTCATCTGTAAATATCAAAGTATCTAGAAAGTCGCGAGTTTCATCGATTCCATCTTTTATCAGATAAGTTAACCCATCATTATCTTTAGATGTGAACTGAATTTCATATCCATTATCTCTTCCATTTCCTATGATAAAGATTTCATTTACAGTTGCTAATTCCTTTAATCTTGTTAACTGTGGATCCTCTTCAAGTTCTGGTTTTTCCTCTACGTCTTCAGATATGTCTTCTTCAGATACATCCTCGTTCTCAGAGGAAGTTTCCTCCTCTGAACTTAAACCTTCTTGCAGTATTTTTTCAAAGTTTCCTATTTCTTCGGTTGATTTGCTGTCTGCTCCTTCCATGGTTGGAATTTCTAAATGAGGTTGCTCCTCTTTTTCTTCTCCTAAAGCATCTGATAGATCTAATCCCGTTATTTCAATTGGCTCCTCACTGGATACATCTGTCGTTTCCGTTTCAGTTATTTCTGTTTTTTCATTCGATGCACATCCTACTAATGAAATATTGAGTGCTAAAAGCATAGAAGTCATAAAGTATTTTATATTTTTTGGTTTCATTTCATTATCCCCCTTTAAAACGTGATTATTATAATACAAAAGAATGAAAAAAGCAAGAAAATTATGATAGGTTTATCAATAAAATAAAAAGGAATAGAATATATATTCCATCCTTTGTGGTTTCAGTTTTATTTAATTCACTTCTGAAATCTTATTAATTTCTTCAATCGATAAGCCAGTAATCTTAGAGATTAGGGAAATATCTAATTTTTCTTTTAACATAGTCCTTGCAATCTCTATATTTCTTGACTTAATTCCTTCCTCTAAACCTTTCTTCTTTCCTTCCTCTAGGCCTTCTTCTTTTCCTTTTTCTTCGGCATGATATAATTCTGTGTTTCTTAACATCTCTTGGTGTAATTCTTTATCATAAAGTCCAATGATTTCTTCATCTTCTGATGCATCTAAAGCATCATTT
>DLAC01000041.1:2500-4607 GCA_002493865.1 Caryophanales bacterium UBA7057 | reverse complement strand
ATGAGTCTAATTACAATTTTTATATATTTACTTTTTGCTGTTTTATTGTTTTTTATTTTAAACTATTTTGATAAAGCTGAAAAAGAAAATAATATTATTCATGCAGTGATACCTATTGTCTATGAAATTATTCTAGCAGGTATGTTTACAAATGAATCTGCATATGAAATCAATCAAAATTTATTTTTAATTGTTGTTTTTGAACTAATCATTCGTCTTTACTATGTAAAAAACATTTTGAGAAGAGAAGATTTGATGAATCCTTCGTTTTATCTTCAAATTTACGGTATTTCTATTGTTGGTTGTTATATCGCAAACGTATACTTTATTTCCGAAGTATCTTCTGTTTTTCCAACGGCAGAAGAGATGAAGGTGGGAATTTGGTTACTCATTATTATCTTTTTGTATATGACTGCGAAAAAACATATCCATATTCAGTATAAGGAGCAAGTATCTTCTTTTGCAGATAGAAAGCAAGAGTATATTCTTGTACAATATACGAGATTTAAAAATATCTATCAAAAAGGTATGAAAGTAAAGAATAAGTCACTTTATCCAGTGATTTATGCAATGATGATTTATGAAAATTATAAAAGACCAGTCTTCTTTCGAAAACTTGATTATATTACATATCGTTTTACCGGAAGAGAAAAGAAAATGGGAATTATGCAGATTCCTTCTAGTACAGAAATCGATGACTCCATGAGTGTTAAGATGGCAATCAAAAAACTAGAAAAACTAGAAACGGAAATTACTAAAAAATCTAAAAAGCAATATGTAGGGCAACTATTAAACTTATATTATGAAAATGAACAAATAGCCAATGATGTTTCAGAGATTTATCAAAAGATTATAGAGTTTGATTCTCTCTAGAGTTGAATGACCATTTTTTCCATTTCACTTTTACCTAAAATGTGCTATACTAGGTATAATAATATAGGAGGGTGTTTTATATGAACATAAAGGAACTTAAGAAAAATTCAAAGTTAAGTCAGAGTTTCAAACTGAATTCACGCTGTTTAATTACAGGATTCATTCTTTTAGTAATTTCTATCATTCTATTTGGTTGGGCCTATATGATTTCATCTAAAGATTTAGGTGAGGCAAAAAACTTTACAGATTTGGTAGCCAATTCTGAAATCAAGGAAGGAATGTATGCTAGTTTAACGGTTACTGAAGAACCGATTGTTTTTGCTGAATATGATGATCGTTTAACTTCTGATAAATACTATTTTTTATTTAATGGAGAATTTGTACATATTGGATATTTGGATTATGGAACTTATACAGATTTAAAAACTCAGTCTTCCTTTGTTGATTCACCAGAAATCAAAGGAATTGTAAAACCACTTCCTGAAGATGTTTTAGATCTAGCGGTAGAAGCTTATAATGAAATTCTAGGAATCAATTTGATTACGAAGGATAACTTTTCAACCTATTTCAGTATGTATTATCTAGATGTTGTATCTCCTGCCTACGATAATGGAATTCAATTAGTCGCAGGATTTATCTTCTTAATTTTAGGACTGGTATTATTGCTTACATATTATATTCGTCATCGACAGACCAAAAAGGGAATTCGCTCCAAGAGTGAAAACGAATGGAAAAATATCTTTTCTGAGTTAGATAGTGAAGATACTAAATTTTATAAGAAGCTCAACTTATATTTAACAGAAAATTATATTGTAGACTTAAGTAATGGGCTACGTGTTGTAGAGTATAAGGATATTGTTTGGATGTATCAATTTCAGATGAGTCGCTATGGAATTACGGTCAGTAAAAACATTGTACTTGCGACTAAAAATCGAGAAAAAATTTCAATTGCCAATATGGATAATTTTATGAAGCGTTCTAAAAAAGATTATACAGATATTATGAATTTTATTATTTCAAAAAATGAGTCCATTGTACTTGGATATACGAAAGAAAATCGAAAACAGATGAAAGATTTATACGGAATTAAATAAGAAAAAGAGAGGCTGTATGGCTTCTCTTTATTTGACTTTTTATAGGGATTAAGATAGAATTTAAGAAAAGAGAATATGAGAATTGGAGGAGCATTTATGACTAGCAAAAAAGATATTGTAAAGAAAAAGAAAGGAGAGGT
>DLAC01000041.1:0-2232 GCA_002493865.1 Caryophanales bacterium UBA7057 | reverse complement strand
TGTAAAGAAAAAGAAAGGAGAGGTAATTAGGGAAGCTAGAATTTCTGAAAAGGATGGTTCTAAAAATAAAGAAATCGGAAAAAGAAACCCAATAGTTATTGCTTTATTAATGACAATGATTTTGTTAATTGTTTTTTTCTTCTTTTTACATTGGAATTTAGATTCAGGAGATTTGGATTCTATCAAAAAAACGGCAAAAGATTTTAAAGAGGAATATGAAAAACTAAATCATAAGAAAGATAGAGAGGGAAATTCTTATTTGAACCTTTCGATTGATTCTGATAATATTATTCAATATGCTACCTATGATAAAATATTTTCTCTTTTAGAACGAGGAACGGGTATTATTTATTTTGGAACTCCTGAAAGTAATCAAAGTAGGGCGTTACTTCCTATTTTATTTGATGCTTCAGAAGAGGTAGGAGTTGATACGATTTATTATTTAGATTTATCTGCTGACCGAGATCAAAAGGAGCTTGGAGAAGATGGAAAACTGATTACTAAGAAAGAGGGAAGCAAGAATTATCAAAGGTTGGTAAAAAAGTTAGAATCTGTTTTGGAAAATTATGATGGACTAGAAGATGATTCTATCAAAAGAATCTATTTTCCAACACTTGTCTTTGTCAAAGATGGAGAGATAATTGCAAACCATGTAGGAAAGGAAGAATCTAACAATGATTCCTATGTTCCAATGAACGAAGAAGAAATTCAAAAATTAAAAGAGGAATTGATGAGCGCTATGAATCAAATTATTACTTGTGATGATGCTTGTTAGAGAGTTTTACCTTTTTTATTTGAATGATGTAGTAGGTGATTTTTTATGAAGACAGTTTTAAAAAGTGATCAATTTTTTGAGGCAACAAGTTCCTTTGTTACTTCGATTGTTTTAATTATTTTAGGAATTTTAATCTTAATTGGTAAAAATCAACTATATTTCAGTGTCATTGATTTATTTATATCATCTCTTTTAATTTTAGGAGTACTTCAATTTATTCGATATCTGTTTTTAACACTCAAACCACAAGAAAAAAAGGTCACTTTTGCAAGAAGTTTTTTCTATCTATTATTTTGTTTAATTTTATCTTCATTTCCTTCTATCCCTCGTTCCATTCTTTCATTATTATTTTCTATTTATATGTTATTAAATGGTGGAATTAAGTTAATTACTTACTTAATTCTTTTATCTTCAAAGTCAAATGGAAGATTGGGCCAACTTATTTTAGCACTCATTTACTTTGCAGTTGGAATTCCATTATTGATTTCACCAATTCAAAAGGTAGATACCATGCTTATTTTTCTCGGTTGGTATACTATTTTATTAGGAGTCACATATTTCCTTGATTTCCTATCTGAAATTATTCCAAAGAGATATAAGACGAAACTTAGAAGACATTTTCGTATTACGTTACCTGTTTTGTTAGAAGCAATTCTCCCATATCAAGTTTTAAGGGAAATTAATTACTATTTAAACAAAGAAGCATTTGATATTCCTATGATTTATGAAGAAAAGAAATCAGAGATTATTCCTGATTTAGAAGTCTTTATTCATGTAGCCCCTAGTGGATACAATCGTTTTGGACATGTAGATGTCTGCATGAATGGAGTTGTTCTTTCTTATGGAGCGTATGATTTTTCCACCTCTAAATTATTTAATATGATTGGGGAAGGAATGGTCTTTCAAGTAGATCGAGAGAAATATATCGATTATTGTACGCATTATAGTAATAAGACATTGTTTTGTTTTGGTATGAAATTAACGGATAGGCAAAAAAATAATGTGGAAAAACAGATCAACGCAATTATGGAAAATGTGAACTATTATGAGACGAATTATGAGAGAGATCAACGTCTGAAGAAAAAGGTAAAAAAGAATTCTTATACGGATTATCCAAGCATATTAACTTCTTTAACTGGTGCGAAATTTTATAAAGTTCAATCAGGTCCGTTTAAAACATTCTTTGTTTTGGGAGTAAATTGTTGTAAGTTAGCAGATAATATCATTGGAAAGAGTGGAACTGATCTTTTAAAAATGACAGGGATTATTACACCAGGAACTTATTATGAATACTTAAATCAAGAGTTTTATAAGAAAAACAGTATGGTTATTTCTAAAGTTATTTATAATAATAAGTCTATAAAAGCAAAAAAGAAATTCTTTTCTACTGGCTCTATTGCGAAGAAGGAAGAAAAATAAAAAATACTTTCGGGTGAGTCTGTAAATAAATCTGTGTA
>DLAC01000039.1 GCA_002493865.1 Caryophanales bacterium UBA7057 | reverse complement strand
GAAAAGAAAAGAAAAAAATTAAAAGAAAAAACTCATTTTATAAATATAAAACGAGCTTTTATGAATTGAATAACTTCAAGGTTATAGGATTTACTTATGAATTTATCTTTCTCGTCCTGCTAGAAATAAAATTAATTAAGACAATAAACAAGATAATAAATAATACAATGACCCCCATATTGATGAAGATTGGTTTTAAGTTTTCAAAATTAAATACTTCCATGGTCTTTAGCCTTTCATTGGTATTAATATACCAATAAGAAGGAAGAACATGAGCAATGTTTAAAACAGAATCCGGTAAATATTCGGTGGGTACAAAAGCACCACATAAGAAACTAGTTCCAAGCGCGATGACATTGACAATTCCATTAATGGCTTCACGATTATGAACTAAAGTTCCAATCAAGAAAGCAATGGATAAAGCACATAATGTAAAGATAAAAGAATTTAGCATATAGAAAATAATATGTGTAGTGAAGATAGAACTACCAAATAAAACAAAACTAACAAGTACATAGAATGCCCATAAAAAGCAAGCAAATAAACCGTTAGAAAGAAGTAATTGTCGGTTATATTTTTTATAATTCATACTACTGATAATTGTTCGTTTTCGAATGGTTTCTTTCTGAAAACTAAATAAAATCATACAAATAACAAAAACACATCCCGCTAGAATACTATAATTCGCAAAATTGTAGTAAGAAGCTACTTCCCCTAAATGATTTGTATCTAATTTAGACATCACTTGAACGTCGGTTTTATTTTCGAATGTCTGATCCAAATTTTGGATGATTTCTTTTTCAGATGAAAATGTATCATTATAAATATTTGCAAATTTTAAATATCTTTCTAAATACATTTCTGAAAGGCTTGCCAGATAATCCCCTGTACTTTGAACTTCAATCGTAGGATTCTTATGGGCTAGAAAATCAGTTCTGAAATTTTCTGGAATGGTAACAACATAGTTAATATCTCGGTAGAATAAGGCATCTTTGATGGCATCTTCATTTTCTTTGATAGAAACAATGTTGTTGTTTTCTTCCAAATAGTGAACTAGAGAAGCAGTTATTCCTTCTTTTTCATCGTAATTAATAATCAATAAATCTGGTTTTTCGGCAACAAAATTCATAGAATTATCTCCTGCCTGCATATTAAAAACGGCAAAGAAGATTAAAATCGCACTATAAAGGATGACTGTTCCTTTACAACTCTTTAACACTTTTAGAAACGTTTTAAATACTGTCATACTTCTGCCTCCTTAAACAAAATGCCGAAATTCCAATCAGTAAAATCGTAAATATGCATAGACTGATGACATTGAAAAAGTACCGATCTAAGGTGTCATAGTAGTATAATGCATAGAATCCATCTGTAATCATATTGACAGGATTAATTTTATTAAGAATTGGTACGTTCTTATCTACCACGTACTTTAAGGTAATTCCCATCATTCCAGCAAGAACACAACCTAGCATCGTAAATGAAATCATAACACCAACTTTCGCATTTTCATTGGTTTTAAAAATAGATGCTACAAAAATACCAAGAGAAAGTCCTGCCAAAGAACCAACGAGAGATAATAGTACAATCAGTGGTAAATTGGTTCCATAATCGACATGAATTGCAAAAATGGTATAAAGGAACAAAAGAAGAAGTCCAACTAATTGTGTGATGTAACTTGCAAGTGCACTACTTAAAACAAGTTTTCCTTTAGAAAGTGGAGAAACTGAAATTCGTTTTCCGTTTTGGCTCATATTAGCTAAACACTGATTGATACTAGTCATTCCTAAAATACCACCGTATAAACATGTCATAGCAATTAAAGTATAGTATTCAATCATTGTATAGCTGAGATTGGAACTAGAGGTATCTCGGATTTGAATATTCTGATTCTCCAATTTTTCTACAATGCCGCGATAAATTTCTTGATACCAAGAATTATAATCTCCACTTACACCCTCCGGATTTTCAGCAAATTCTTGCATTTTCTGACTAGCTACATTCTGAAAGATTTGATTGGTTTCAATGATTTCTTCAATCGCAGACTGAAATACCGTCTCATTAATCCCATTTTGATAAATAACAACCTGAGGAGTTGTAATCTCATGGAACACTAAATAACCAGTAATCTTTTTCTTAGATAAAAGTTCACTTGCTTCTTCTTCCGTCACATATTGAATTTGAAATAATTGAGTCTCGCTATTTTCATCACTTAAAGTGTCTAAAGTCTCACGAAATAAAACACATGAAGGATCATGAAACAGCTCGTTGTCAACGACTGCAATATCAATAATATCCAGTTGTTCTCCTTTTTCGATGTCTTGAAAAGCCATATTAAATAAAGTGCCTAATATAATTGGAAAGGCAAACGTCCAAAATATTAACATTTTATTTCGAAAAAGAGTTTTTAATGAATACTTAAAATTATGAAAAAACATTAGTCTCTAAGTTCCTTTCCTGTAAGTTCTAGGAATACATCATTTAATGTAGGACGCTCAGAGAAGATTTTGTTGTATGAGATTCTTTCTTTCTTTAAGTAATCCATTAACTCTACTAAATTATTTTTGCCTTTTGTATAAGTGATACATAAAACACCATCACAGTAACTCACATCTTCCACATTTTTAAATGCACTAATTTCCCTCATGTATTTTTCTTCTAAATCCAGTACTTCTACCGTTACTTTTTCCTCAAGTTTGGCTAAAGATTTTAATTCATCTGTCGTTCCACTCGCAATGATTTTTCCCTTATCTAAGATAATCACACGATCACAAAGAATTTCTACTTCTTCCATATAATGTGTTGTATAAATGATTGTAGCGCCCTGATTTCTTAGAGTTTTAATTCCATCTAATATATTATTTCTACTCTGTGGATCAACTGCAACTGTAGGCTCATCTAAAATGATGAGTTTTGGTTTATGAGCAACTCCACAAGCAATATTGAGTCGTCTTAAAAGGCCACCAGACAATTGCTTTGGATAAAACTTTTTAAAGTCCTCTAATCCAACAAGCTGAATTGCATCTTCTACATATTGGTTTCTTAAAGCCTTATCTTTTACATAAAGACCACAGAAATAATCAATATTTTCAATGACTGTAAGTTCATCAAATACAGCAACTTCTTGAAACACAACTCCTATTTTTTCTTTGATATCATAAGCATTTGGCTGCATTTCTTTTCCAAAAACTTGAATACTTCCCTTAGAAAAGTTCAACAGGGACAAGATACAATTAATGGTGGTTGATTTTCCACTTCCATTAGGTCCTAATAAACCTAAAATTTCTCCTTCCTTGACCTCAAAGGACAAATCATCAATCGCCCTAATAGTTTTATATTCTTTCGTTAAATTCTTCACTTGAACTACATTTTTCATTTCTTTTCCTCCCTACTTTTTTTATAACCTTCTAACATTTCTAACACAGTACTACCTAGTAGTTTATCGATTTCTTCTTTAGAAAATCGAATCGTCTTAGTGGCAACTAAACAAGCAATTCCATGAGTGAAAACCCATACTTTAATATGAAATTTCTTCTGTTCTTCATAAGAAAGACCTGTTAGTTTTTGTCCCTCTTTAATAATGTGATCTCCTAATACATCCGCCATCATAAAATTTTCTGCATCCAGCATGGTTTCCTTCATAAATAGAATTTTAAAAAATTCTGGATAATCGACAGCAAATTGAATATAAGATAAGCCAATCTGTTTATAAGGCATTTCACTATTTTGTCCACGCATGATATATTCTTTGTACTTGGCATAAATTTTAGTATTTACCTCATGAATCAAATCTTCCATCGTCGAAAAATTATGGAAAATAGGTTGTACAGAACATCCTAATTCTTTCGCAATTCTTCTTGCGTTTACTCTTTCTAATCCTTCTTCTTTGATTAACTGATAAGTTACCTCTATAATAGTTTCCCTCTGAAATTTTGGAATGGGTGGCATCCTACACCTTCTTTCTATAACATTTGTTATATAACAATTGCTATTTTATCATCAAGAAAAATTCTTGTAAAGGAAATTACAAGAATTTATTCAGTAACAGAAGATATAAAATCAACCGTAATACTTCCTACTCCACCATCAATATCAATGAAGTTACTTCCACTTCCAAAAGAAGTATTATCAGAATAGTTTTTACCATCGATACGAAGACTTCCTACTCCTTTATCTGCATGAATGCGGTAATCCTCTTTTTCCCCTAATAGACGTAGACGAATTTCGCCAACGCCTGAGTCAATCTCGCTATTTCCAGTAATCATAGCCTCCATATCTACTTGACCAACACCTGCATCTAATTCTAAGCGGTTTAAAATGGAAGAAGAAACCTCAATTTTTCCTGCTCCACCATCAATGGACGTACTAGAAAAGTCTCCATCACGAATCGTTAAAAGACCAGCACCCTGAGAGACATCCAAATTACTAGCCAAAATCTTATTCAGTTCAATTCTCCCTGCTCCAGAATCAATAGATATGTCTTGAAGAACAGCTGTTTCTGGTACGGTCACTATAATTTTACCAGAACGACTTCCCATCCAAAACCAATTTCTTTTCTCTTTAATTTTTAAAGTATCATTTTTAACAGTAGCGGAAAACCTGCGACTAATATTAGTGGCATCCACTTTAAATTCCTCTCCCTGTGTAATTAGAATATCAGAATATGCGACATCAATATCAATAGAACGAATATTCTGATACGTCTTTGTAAAACTTTCGCCGGTTGTAGAACCACCAGTTGTAATCATATCAATAATTCCAATAGCCCCTAAAATTGCACTTAAAATACTAACGATTAGAAAAACTCCAAAGGCAATGGCACAATACTTAATCCCTTTTTGTAAATTTGTCATTTAATATCTATCCCTCCAAACATAGAGAATGCCTCAATATAAATTGTTTCTTTATTATCTTCAGAGTTGATAATTCGATTTGAAGTTCCCCCAAAAATAGGTGTAGATTTCACTTTTACATTGACACCCTTTGGTACAATAATTTCAATTCCACCAAAGATAGCACTTGCTTCAATTGTCACCTCTTTAGAAAGTTTTGCTCTTCTTAAATCTAAAACGATACTACCAAAGACCGCATCTAAAGAAGCACCTTCAAATTTTTCATCTGTCTTGTCCACTTTTTGTCCTGCAAATGTTGCGACAATTGCTTCCAATCCATTCTTTTTTCCTTCTTTTACTTTTTCTGTAATTTTTGCCTTTAACGTATTATTAAAAATCATAGAAATTCCAATGACAACTAAAATTGTCGGTAAAATTAATTTTGCAATCAAATCAAATTCTAAAACTTCTTGGCAAACAAGTAATAATGCAACACCGATTAAAAGACCTATTACATCTCCTACTTTATCTCCTTTTTCAAAATCAAGTAATCCAATAAAACAAGGAACAATAATAAATAAAGTCCACCACCCATCAAAGAAAATATCAATGTCAGCAACTCCAAAACTATTGAGTCCAATGATTACCCCAATGGCAATTAAAACAATTCCCCACAAACCTTTACTAATATTTTTCATATAATTCTCCTTTTCTTTTTTTCAACTTTAGTATATCACAATTAGAAAAAATAATATACTTGATTATCATTATACTTTTCTTTTAATCGAAATACTACCAATTCCAGTTGGAAATTTGTCAACCAACTTTAACATTTTATAAAATTAGGGAACAATGATTCCATTTTTTAAAACTTCTTCAGCCTCTTCTTTATAAATAACGTTTCCAAATTCAAAACAATCAATGGCTTCTATGACTCTTGAAAGTTCCATATAATATTTTCCTTGATAATAATATTTTTTACCTTTGAAATAGGCATCATCTATAAATTCCAATAACATACGACTATTGGGATGAAAGGTAATATTAAAATCAATGGTCTTATAATCACCAATCCATTCAATTTCAAAGATAAAGTATTTTCCGCATTGATAACATTCTACATCATAGATTCCATCTAATAAATAATGATATTTACGATTTAAATAAATTCCAATTTGTTTTAAAATCAATCCTAGATTACTCCGATTCCCAATATCTACTGAACTAGTCATCTGTACAATCAAAGTATCTGGATCTAAAAATTCAACTTTCAAAGTACCACCTATCATATCGTATGTAAAAGAAAATTTTTTGAGAAAAAAAAGACGTTTAAATTAAATCGTCTTCTTCTTTGGAACAATGTTCAATTTTATTTAGAACGTCTTCTCTTCCTAGTTTAGTCATACTTGAAAATAAAACTAAGTCATCTCCCATTACTAAGTCCAAGGTATCTAAAATTATTTTTTTATTTTTATCCATTTTACTAGCGCCTACTTTGTCTACCTTAGTAGCGACTACAGTGACTGGAATATTATAGTACTTTAGAAAATTATACATCAATAAGTCATCTTCCGTTGGCTTATGACGGAAATCAATCAACATGAATACTCGTTTTAATTCATCACGTTTTTCTAAGTAGTCTTCGATCATTTTTCCAAATTTAGATTGAGTTCTCTTATCCACTGCTGCATATCCATACCCAGGAACATCCACTAAATAGAACTCTTTATTGACTAAGTAAAAATTTAATGTTTGAGTTTTTCCTGGACGTGAAGAAATGCGTGCTAAGTTCTTTCGATTAATTAAGCAATTAATAAAACTACTTTTTCCTACATTACTTCTCCCTACTAACATAAACTCTGGTTTTTTATCTGTTGGGTATTGACTACGTCTTACTGCAACAACATGAAGCAAAGCATCTGTTACTTTCATTCTTTTTCTCCACCTTCCATATTTTGGATATATTGGTTACAAGCACGATCTAAGTCATGAATTAGAAGTTCTGCTTCCTCCATCGTGGTAACTCTAGCGCCACTCGCATACTTGTGACCTCCACCATGATATTTTTCAGCGACTGTATTAATCACAGGTCCACGAGAACGAATATTAATTTTAATAATCTCATTCTTTTTATCTTCAGAAATCATTGCCCATACTAAAATCTCATCGATATAATTGAAATTATTTACCATATTCCCGGCACTACCAACATCAGCAGAAAATTTACTAATCACATCGGATGTTAAAATCAAGTATCCGACCCCATTTTCAGTAACTTTCATGTTTTGTTCAATATAACCTTGGAGCCTTACTTCATGAAGTGGTCTCATATATAGTTGTTGATAGAGATGAGGTAAATCTAATGGATATTCTTTTAGTATTTTAGAAACCAACGAAAATAAACAACTATCCGAGTTAAATAAAAAGCGATTCGTATCAGAAACAAGTCCGATAAATAATTTCTCAATGATGGATTGATTCCTTTTTAATTTTGTTTGATACAGAAGTTCTAATACCAATTGACAAGCAGAAGATTTAGTATCTTCAATCAGTTCAATATCACAAAATTCTTCTACGAAAGGATGATGATCAATCTTCACCTTATAGGCAAAAGAATCAATTTCAGTAGCATCTACTCTTCTTTTATCTGGCGTATCTAAAACAATCAGGAGTGACTTTGAAAAGTCAACGTCTTCTAATTTATCAAGTGCCCCAAGATAAGTAAATTTAGCGCCCCCTGTTCCAACAGCCAAAACGCGTTTTTTAGGAAAAGTCAAAAGAATGGATTCCTTTAACGCAAGTTGACTTGCCATCGCATCAGGATCTACTCCAATATGTCTCGCAATGACAATGGTATCATACTTTTTAATCGCTTTATAAATTTTTTTAAACATACGTTTCTTCCTATCTATTCTCCAATGAGAGAAAGTGTATCTTCTGCAATCATAAGTTCTTCGTTCGTAGGAACTGCAAAACACATGATCTTAGAATCAGCACTACTAATCTTAACTTCTTCACCACGTACCTGATTTGCTTTTTCATCTAGTTTTACTCCTAAACAATCAAGTTTTTTCATAATTGCTTCTCTCGCTTCAGAAGCATTCTCACCAAGACCAGCAGTAAAGCAAATGACATCAGCACCACCAAGTTCTACGTAATACATCGCAATATAGTTCACAACAGTCTGCACAAATTTATCAAAAGCAAGTTTGCATTGTTCGTTTCCATCTACGACACCTTGATAAATGTCACGGAAATCACTCGCACATCCACTGAGACCTAAAAATCCAGAGCGTTTATTTAAGTCATCCATCACTTCAGTTACTGTCTTATCTTCTTTTTCCATAATAAACGGAATAATAGAAGAATCAATATCTCCACTACGAGTTCCCATCATGACACCAACCACTGGTGTAAATCCCATAGAAGTATCAACACAAACACCGTTTTTTACGGCAGCAATAGAAGCTCCACTTCCTAAATGACAAATAATTGCTTTATACTCATCGCGCCCAAATAGTCTTGGAATTTGCTTACAAATATAACGGTAACTCGTTCCATGAAATCCATATTTACGAATTCCATATTTTTGATACCATTCATAAGGAACTGGATAAATATATTGAGTTTTATCCAAAGTTTGATGAAATGCCGTATCAAAAACTCCAACCATCGGTACGTTTGGAAGTACCTTTTTCATAGCTTCTACCCCCAAGATATTAGCGGGAACATGTAAAGGTGCAAGTTCTGTATAGCTTTCAAAGTCAGACATTAATTCATCGGTAATTAAAGCACTTGTTTTATACTTATCAGAACCGTGAGCCAAACGATGTCCAACACCTTCAATCTCATCTAAAGAATCAATAATCCCAAGAGAAATCAAACGATCTAGTAGCACTTCAACTGCCACTGTATGGTTTGGCATATCGACTTCTTCTCTAATCTTTTCTCCATTATATTTAATGGTATAAAAACTACCTTCTAAAGTTACTCTTTCAAAATAACCAGAAGCAATGCAAGTTTTCGTATCCATTTCAAATAAACTAAATTTTAGGGAACTACTTCCTGCATTAATTGACATTATTTTCATATTATCCCTCTTTCTACAACAACCATTATACTACAAAAAAGAAGAAAAAAAAAGGAAAAGTGCGTTTCAAATATACCATTTCAATATTGAAAACAATACCCAAATAAAAAGCAGGAATTTCCCACTTTTATACTTTATATCATATAAGTGATAAGCAAGCGAATCAAATATTGCAAGTATTGTGTACGCTAAATCTGCAACAGTTCTTCTATCTGTTATTTCAATCTCTCTCCAAATTTTATCTTCTAACCCTTCAACTCCAACTCTAAAAGTTAATACTCCAGCCATATCCAACACCTCTATTTTCTAATTCATCATAATACTACAGTCATTGCCTATCAATTTATTACGCCATAGAGTAATTTTTTCTAAAATTATATGTTTTTTACGGCTGAAAATTTCACTATAAAAAAGAAAAAGCAACCATGTGTTACCCACAGATTCACTTTTCCTTTTTTCATTTTAATTTTCAGATAAACTATAAGTATCTCTAGCAATCATTAATTCTTCATCTGTTCCTAAGACATAAACTGGAATTTTAGAATTCTCTTTCGTAATAATTCCTTCAATCCCCTTACGGCAAACGGTTGCTTCGTTCTTTTCTTCATCCAAAACAACACCTAAAGCTGTTAATTTCTTTAAAACTTCTCCACGAATAATTGGATCATTTTCTCCACCACCAGCAGTGAAGCAAATAGCATCTACCTTACCATCTAATTTTACATAGTATTTCGCAATATAATCTACAATTTTATTGGTATACATATCAAAGGCAAGGCATGTTTTTTCTTCTCCTCTTTCAAAGGCATCATCCAAATCTCTTAAATCACTCATCCCAGCGATTCCTTCTAAACCACTCTCTTTATTTAACATACTATCAATTTTATTGAAATCAAATCCTGTTTTCTTCATTAAATAAGAAATCATGGTATAGTCGATATCTCCACTACGAGTTCCCATCATGATACCTGCGTTCGGAGTAAATCCCATCGAAGTATCGATACATTTTCCTTCCTGAATCGCAGAAAGACTCGCACCATTTCCAATATGACAAATAATTAAATTTGGATTTTTCTTATTTAATAGTTCCATCATTTTTTCACTGATAAACTTATGACTTAGCCCATGGAATCCATATTTACGAATTCCATACTTCTCATACCACGCATAAGGAACTGGATATAAATAATCTGCTTTTTCCATTGTTTGATGAAATGCAGTATCAAAGCATCCTACTTGTAAAGCCGTTGGAATTGCTTCTTTAAAAGCACGAACACCAACTAAATTAGCTGGATTATGAAGGGGTGCTAAATCAGAAAGTGTTTCAATTTCTTCAATGACTTTTTCTTCTAACACAACACTCTTAGAATATAAACTTCCTCCATGAACAATTCTATGTCCTACCGCACCAATTTCATCTAAAGACTTGATTAATCCAGTAGAAACTAATTCCTTTAATAATGCATCTACTGCTTCCTTATGATTCTTTAATGGAAGTTCTTTCTTGATTTTTTCTTCTCCAATTGTAATACTATAATGACTTCCATCTAACCCAATACGTTCAATTGCACCTTTCATTAATACTTTTTCTTCAGGCATTTCATACAAACGAAATTTTAATGTAGAACTACCTGCATTTACTGATAAAACTTTCATATCATCTCTCCTCACATATATTTTATTATAAGAAATTAAAAATTAAAAAGCAATAAATTTTAAGTGAAAAAAACGTATCTTTATCTCACTAATAAAGATACGTTACTTGTCTATATGAATCCAATAATATTAGTCGGAAACTTTCCCAATTTTCTTTTGATTTGCTTCTTTTTGATTCTTATGGATTCTAAAATATTCATTGATTCTTTTCATAGCCATTACCTCGTCATAATTACCATCCCGATCTATAGACTCTTGAATAAAATCCCCAATCTCTGAAAAATCTGATTCTGTAGCGCCATTTAACACTGCATGACACATCGTATATAGTTTTTGATAATTATCTGGATGATCTCCTAAAGAAGTTGCATAATCAATTAATTGACTACATGTATCCATCGTAGGACTTTGTAAAGTTCCATTTAAAAAAAATGGTAAAACATCAGTCAAATATACATAAGGTGCCATCATCACACCAATCAAGTACTTTAAATGATTATTAATAGAAGAATTGAATAATTTTCCTAGAACTGGTCTCCGATCTGGTGTACCCAAAGTTACAGATAAATGACTTTCTAGGCTTCCTGGAGCCCATTGTTCTCTACACCAAAAACGATATTCGCTAAATATAGCGGATAAAACAGTATCTGGTTTTCCCTTTATAATTTTTTCTAATTTCATATGCAATTTTTGCATTAAAGAATTAGAAACATCAGAGATCATTCCAGTTCCTGGCAAGATATGTTTAATTTCAAATTTCCATTGATCAACCGCATCACGATTTTGTTCTTTAAATTCACGAATACATAAATCAATTTGATTTTTATAGAAAAAATATTCTTCTTGTGTCACTGGTAAATGAAATTGTTGAATAAAGTAAAATCCTTCTTCAGTTGCTTTTTCAAGGCTTTCCATAAGATCACTCTCCTATTAATTAATCATAAATTTATTTTTTATTATATCATGAGTCTCAATCATTTCAAAAAATTTTAAACTATGTTAAAAAACCCAATCTTTTCATATTATGATATTCTTCTTGATAGATTGCATCATAATTAACTTTCTTTTTATATAATTCTAATTCTTCTCTTAAGGCATCCATATGAAACTGCTGACCGACCATCAAACAAGCTTCATAAAACGGAACATGATGAAAGGATGAATACTTACTTACTTCAATATCTTCACTTAAAATATCTTGATATTCATGAGAACTTAAAATTTCTTCTCGGGACATGGTTCTACACACAACGGGATGTTCGATTTTCTCATAAATATCCTTCCGATATACAAGTCCATAAGAAGGTTCATATACCCAAACAGTTCCATCCTCCCTGGTACGTTCCATATAACAGTGTTCGCCATAATGAAGTTCTTTCTTTTCTTCTTCACTATATTGTTGATATTGATCAAGATAATCAGTTCTTAAACGAATTCCATCAATCGTAGCATATACCTTTTGAAAGTCATCATCTCCAAAACCATAAGCAGAAAGTAGACTACGGTCATAACAAAATCCATTTGACATTCTTTCGCAAAGTACAATTAGGGAAAGACTCATACCTCCCCAGTAAATATTTCTCAATCTTTCCATAAAGTCATCATCAATTTCATAAGGATAGATGAGTCCCTGATCAATTCCATACCGAAAAAGTTCTCTTTGTCTAGTTTCATGTTGATTCCATTCATCAATTTGTAATTGTGTAGCCATCCAATCACCTCCTAAATTAATCGCTAACCCCTAGGATCATAAAAGTATGCAGATAATTTTTTGATTTTCCCATTTCCGAAAGAACCAATGTACCCTACATTCCCACGATACATCGGATCATAGATACAATTACTGCCAAAAATGTGTACTTCTTTCGATGGATTCTTAGAAGATTCTCCACGGAATCGTTCTAATTTTTTTATAAATTCCATACTTTCTTTCGAATGCTTTTCTACCGGAGGATTCAAAAGCTTCTGAATCAAATAATCTCTAGTTGTTAAAGAAGAAGAATATCCCTCTATCTTAGGTTCGAATAAAGAATCATATAGTTCTTTCTTACATAAAACATCGAGAGCTAAGTCTAAGACATACTTTTGTTTTTTTAAGGTAAATACAATCCATGCATGGGAAAATCTTTCATTTGGATATACAGTAATACTACCTCGCTCTATGAAATCTTCATCATCAAAAAATACAATTGCTGTATTAGTAGATTCATAACACCAATGCTGTAAATAATGATTTTTCATTAAATCGATAGGGTTACCTTCATAACAACCAGTAACATTGATATTTAAATTTTGTAACTTTTCTGTTAAATAAGGAAAAATTTCTATATCCATATTACTTTTCTTAGTAGTTATAAATTTTCTTTCTCCGATTGCTGCTATATCAATCATTCCTAGTTCCCCCTAAAGTGGTTTATATTTTATCATAAAAGTAGAATAAAATCTACTATTTTTTCAATATGATAAAAATAAAACTAGGATTCGCTCCTAGCTTTGAATAATAAAATTATATAATTTTCTATATTTCCTTTTTCTTAGGATCCTTATTGGAAGGCCGATTCATTTCAGGTAAATAGTATCCATCCTGATCAAAATAGGTAGTTTCATCGTTCACACATCCTGCAAATTGACCGATTTCTTCCCCAATAGGAGGATTCCATGTAATAGAATCGAACTCAAATGGAATCGAAACATTTCCTTTTTTGTTTTCAATCACACCAACTACATTTTTTTCATCTTTTGAATCATATACAGTAAGAATCGTTCGATTAATTTCAGGTAATGGTAAACAGTCAACAATATTTCCCTCAAATACCTTGTTAAAGTTTTGAATCGAACCATCCCAACCACTACGTTCAAAACTATATTCTTGTGCACAATATGGTTGTTCTGGATTTCCTGTCTTCATAGAAACGATGACAGTATAATTTTTAGGTCCCTTCTGATTACATTCTAAAGAAACTTGATCATAAGTACCAAAAATCGGTTCTAGTACTTTTCTATTTTCATTTCCCATGGTATCACTAGGAACTAAACTATGTGTACCATTACTATGAGTAATATCAAAAAGATTTAAATTAGGAATGTAAGTATAAGAAGTAACGTCCTTTGACTCTAAAAATTGATTCCATTGCTTATCAAAAACAACTATATTCCCATTCGTCAATAAACACTCAATAAGAAAACTAGAAAGAGAAGAATCATTATAATGTTTAGAAACACGTGAAACATCTGATACAATTACTTTGCTAGGAGAAGCCATCATATCAAAACGCTTCTGATCATCTTTTAATTCTGTAACTCCTTGAACAACATCGTCATATCGGCTAAGTGCCAAATATTCTTTTAGAGAAACATCAAACCAACGATGCGCTTCAGAATCTCGATATTGATAACAAAATTTCCCATAGCGTTTCTTTCCATCTTCTGTCGTGATTTGATATCCATCATGGAATTTTTCGATATTAGGATAACTATCAGAAACAATAGACTTTGTATGAAGGATAAGATAACTTGCTTCTTTATAAAATTTAACTGCTTTCTTATGATCCCCATCTTTCAAAATAAATTGTTCATCGGAACAATACTCAATATCTTCAGGAGAGTCATAACAAAAATCAATCACTTTACAATAGCGTCCCTTCGCATAATGATGATCGTATGGACTATGATCCTTAGGAATAAAAACTTCAAACACTCCCCACTTTCCATTTACTTTTGCCTTTAAGTAAGAAGAATCAGGAATGAAAGAATAATCCTCGATTTTCTCTTTAAATTGAAATGAAATAGATAATACTGGTCTTCCATAAACACAAGAACCTTTTGTATAAATCTTCCAGTCATACGTATAAGGAATTAAATCAATATATTCTGTTCCATTTTTCTTAGTTTTGCATACAAAACATTGATGTTTGTCATCCATCCAAACGGAATCTTTATTTTTTATAAAATCCTGAAATGTATAAACTTCATGATATCCAGATTTCTTCTGATCATATTGTTTCGTCATAACCCCATATTTCTTTTTTCCAGAAACTTTTTTAGAATAGAACACAAATTCCACTTTTCTTGAAAATTTATTCTCACTGCCGAAAGAATTTTCTACGAAATGCCAAGATACATCAGGGTCCACAAAAGTATGACTAGGATCTGGCATTGTAGGACGATAAGGTAAATCTATATCCCTATATTGAAAATCTTCATAAATAGGATTCAAGGTTCCAAATTGAGGATCATTCCATACGCCCTTTCCCGTTTTTGTTTTCATTTTTTTATATAACAGAACCTTGCCACTATCATCAATGACGATTTGATTGGCTTTTCCAAAAGGATACTCGATGCTTTCTCCTTTTCCTTCCTTATTTCGCTCAATAATTCCATATCCATTGGAAGGCTTTTGTACCGCAAAAGTAAACCAATAGTTTCCACCAGAAACAAGTTGTATATCATGAAAATCATCCTCTTTCTGAATGATCATCTTTCCATCATAAAACACTTCATCTGGTTCATTTTCACATTTTAAAATAAAAACTCCATTTTTTTCAATAATTTGATCGTACGTAAAAGATTTTACTACGTTTAATTCATCATCAATCATACCATACTTTGGTTTTCCATTAATCAGTTTGCATTTTACTTGATATTTTTCCATCTTCGAACTCCCCTTAAAAAAATAATTGCTTTTTATTATAAAGTAAATAAAATAAAAATGCAATCAAAAGTTGATTGCGTTGTACCCTAGTAATACATATAGATAAATAACAATATCTAACTATTTTTTCTTCCAAGCAAATGTAAATCTAAAAGTAGTTCTTCTAAATATTGATTTTTCTCTAAAATCATAATTGGATAAGAATAATCTTCTTGATTTCTACTCCAAGTATCAAAATATTCCATCACACTATGAATTAATTCTTCACTATTTCCCCGATTTTGATACCTTTTGAATAATAAATCACGACTATCTAACGAGGGCAAGATAAACAAAAAAGGAATATCGTTTTCCATTAATAAATCACGGATATCTGGGTTCGATGGAACCAAAACCAAATCATATTTTTCGATTGAATCTTTTAATGCATTTAGATAATTATTAGGCCAGTCTGGATTAGGAATACGATTTTCTACGCATTTCATCTTTTCGTAATCCTCTTCTTTTATATTAGAATAATCACATCGATAAAGAGAACTTCTCAAGTCACATACATTTGGATATTTCTGTGCAACTGTAGTTTTACCAAGTCCTGCGAATACACTAATTACTTTTATATTCATAGTTATCACCAATTCAATTATAAACTTTTATCATTCAAAAAGAAAGATTTTTAAAACACAAAAAGATAGGTATGAATCACCTATCTTTTAAGCTATCCTAAATTAATTATTTGTTTTGGTAGCTTCCACTGATTTGGTTCATTCCATTTTGAACTAAACGTCTAGTGATTTCACCACCTACAGTTCCGTTAGCACGGCTAGTAGCATCTGGTCCTAAGTTAACACCGAATTCGTTAGCGATTTCGTATTTCATCTTTTCGATTGCTTGTTTAGCACCAGGAACTCTCATTTTCATTGATGAGTTATTTGTGTTATTCATTGTTTCTCACCTCCTATACATTACTAGGTTGTGAGAATTGGAAAATTTCATACACAAAATTTATTGGAAATTTTTTACTTTTTATAATAAATCTTGATAAGAATCTTCCATTACTTCTTGAATTACAATTGTTTGAACATGATCCATGATTGTATCAATCATCTTTAGATAATCAAATTTTTTTTCATTATCGAAGCATTCTTGTAAATTAGGATTGATCACAGGATGTTTTGGTACAAAGACAGTACAACAATCTTCGTATGGTAAGATACTAATATCATAAGTATCTATTTTTTTTGCCAGATCAATAATTTCTAATTTATCTAAGCACGCAACGGGACGAATGACTGGCATATTGGTGACTTCATTAATGACACTCATGCTTGTTAAGGTTTGACTAGCAACCTGACCGATAGATTCTCCATTAATAATCGCAAGTCCTTTATGTTTTTTTGCCATTCTTTCCATAATACGATACATCATACGTCTCATAATGGTAATACAGTATTCTGGATTACATTCTTTATAAATGGCTTCTTGAATTTCTGTAAATGGGATAATATGCAGATTGATTTTATCTGTATAAAAAGATAACTTCTTACATAAATCAATTACTTTATTTCTAGCCTCAATACTAGTATGTGGAATTGCTTCAAAATAAACTGCTTCAATTTTAATCCCCCGTTTTAAGGCAAGATAACCTGCAACAGGGGAATCAATTCCTCCACTTAACATGAGCATTCCACGTGGTTGTGTCCCAACGGGATATCCACCAAGTCCATAAAATGTATCTGTATATAAATAGGTAAATCGTTCTAATATTTCAATAGAAAGAGTCGTATCTGGGTGATGAACATCCACATGAAGAGAAGAATTATTTTTTAAAACAACTCCACCCATTTGTCTACTAAATTCTGTGCTTTGAATTGGAAACTTTTTATCACTACGTTTTGTATCTACTTTAAAGGTTCCCTTTTTTCCCTTCATTAACTCTATCACATTTTTTTCAATTTCCTTGATATCTGTAGGAATTTTACTAGCCACTTGATATGTATGAATTCCAAACACTTGATTGATTTTTCCTAAAACTAGATTCAGTTCCTTTTCTTCGAATTCGATATACATTCTAGAAATATCCCTACTAATCTTCACATGGAGACCGTTTAATTTTTTTTGCAGATTTTGATATAAGGTATTGATAAAAAATTTACGATTTCCTTTTTTCGTAGTAAGTTCTCCATATTTAATTAGTACCACTTTTTCCATATTATACCCACCCTTTCTATTTTTAAACCTTATTTTTTAAATTTTTTATTTGACGCCAATTGTCTTTTGAACACCTGTACCTATTGTCTTTTGAACACCTGTACCTATTTTTATATTCCCACGAATAGTAGATTTAATTTTTTCACAAATTGCATCTACTTCTTGATTGACTCCTTTTACTACTTCTACAGCTGCTTCTTCAGAGTTAGGTTCATATCCGAAATCTTCTAACAGTAACTGCCCATGAAACTGTGCAGAAACTGGTTTTTGATTTCTATATCGAACCGTTATTTGATCATTATCATCTAACAGGGTAGAAGAATCTAATAACTGATCGGATGAATTGTGCCGATTCAAACTTCCTTGAGAATATTCTTCTTGTAATAAGGTCATATCTGTTAAATTGCGATAACTCGTAAAGCAAGAATAACTCTTGTCCACGGAAACTTCTACTTTTCTAATTTCTACATTCTTTTCACCAATTTGAAAAAAGGAATGACTTTCGAAAGTATCTTGTAGTAAATTCAAATAGTTCTTTCTTCTACTACGAAGGCGAAGACGCACAAGCGTTTGACCATCATAAACGAAAGCAAGTTCTCTTCTTGTAGAAAGTTGCTCTTTGGTATTTCTGTATAAATACTGAATATTAAAAAGTTCTAATCCACTATCAAATACATAGTTTTCAACAGATACTTTAGAATCAGGGTATTTCTTACGAAAATTAGCGATTCTTTCCACACATCCGGTTTCCACCATCCACTGATTTTGTTTTTGCAAAGTATCCTTCGATAAATCAAACATTTGAACTCCAAACGCACTACAAGCTTCTGTAAGCGTTTGTTTAATTTTTTCATAAGCATTAATATCCATTTTTCATTCTCCTTTATTTTCTGTCTAAGCAATTATTTCAATCTTAGTTTTTGAATACATTCTTTTAAGTTTTCCACAAAACTGTCGATTTCTTGTTCTGTTGTTAAATGACTAATACTAACACGAAGAGAATATCCTGAAATTTCATGATCTCTTCCCATCGTGGTCAAGGATAAAGAATCACTATGATCCTTAGAACAAGCAGTCTTGGTAGAAATATAAATTTCTTTTTCTTCTAAAGCATGAAGCATTGTTTCAGGCTTAATGTTAGGAATACTAAGATTCACAATATGAGGAATCGAAGTATCTTCACTATTTAAAATAATCCCATCTATATTTAAAAGTTCTTTTTTCAATAAATCACTGAAATATTTTACTTTTTGATATCTAGAATCTAAATCCAAAATAGAAAGCCGTAGAGCCTTGGAAAGACTTACAATTAGAGGAAGTGCTGGTGTTCCGCTACGAAAATTGGATTGACTTTTTCCACCATGAATTAAAGGTTCTAGCTGAATGTTTTCTTTTTTAATTAAGCACCCAATTCCCTTCATTCCATAAAATTTATGAGCACTAAAGCTATATAAATCAATATTTTCTAGAGAAACAGGAATCTTTCCAACTGCCTGCGTTCCATCGACATGAAAAATCGTAGTTGGATAGTTTTTCACAATCTTAGCAATTTCCTCAATAGGCTGAAGAATCCCCACTTCACTACTTACTTGAGCAATACTAACAAGAATTGTATCTTTGGTAATCAACCTAGATAATGCTTCTAAATCAATGAGCCCATTTTCTAAAACCGGAACATAATCTATGATATAACCACGCTTTTCTAAATAGGCAACCGTTTCCAAAATACTAGAATGCTCAAGTTTAGTTGTAACAATATGCTTTCCTCGATTTTGATAATATTCACATACTCCTATGAGTGCTAAATTATTGGATTCACTCGCACCACTTGTAAAGATGACTTCTGATGACTTACACCCGAGTAGATTAGCTACTTGTTCTGTAGCAGAATCCATGAGTTTTTTAGATTCTACTCCCAATTTATGAAGAGAATTTGGGTTTCCTAGATAATTACGACAACACTTTATATATGAATCAAGTACTTCTCCATCTACTGGTGTTGTTGCACTATAATCTAAATAAATCATACTTCCACCCTCTTTTGCCTCTCTATTCTATCAAAAAAAGTCGAAAAAAGCCACTATTTTTTAGAAAAATTAAAAAGACAGAAAATATATTTTTCTGTCAAACGAAATTAGTTTGCCCTGAAATTGATTTTCTTTTTTGAATTTCTTGAATGAGTGGTTCAATTATTTCATCTGGTATTTCATGATTGTCATCGAATAAAGATTTCTCCCCAACTTTACTGGCATCAATCGTTCCAAACAAATCATTGGCGAGCATTTCCATATCTTCCTTAATTTCGTAAATATCATAAATACAGCGAAATGCAACCTTACCATTTTCTGGGGAAGGTAATTGAAGTGCATGTTTTCCAAAATCAATCTGTTCCCTTGCTTTCCAACTCATTAATACTTTCGCAACCGGTGAAGAAGCATCTAATTCTACATAAACATCTGAAAAATTTTCAAGACAATTAGCAACTAGGCTATAGGTTAAGATTTCTGCAGTCTTTTCAGCCTCCACTGCTATTTTCCATACCTCAGGTATTTTCTCTTGTGTATAAAATTTGCACGTTTGTTGATAGTCCATTAAAATCCATCCTTTCATAACTTATTCTAACATAAAGCTTTTGGATTTTAAAGAATTAAATAAAAATCGTATAGCCATGATTATAGCATTACAAGAAATTGAAGGCGATCAGCAGAAAATCCCTTGACTTTTTACACTCTATCCCTTATAATCTAGATTGCATATTCATTGAACAGCGCATATTAGAAAATTTTAATGTGTCCTTGAAATAACGAGTACCCTTCGCTGTTAGGTGAAAGTAAAAAATTGGACTCCCTAAGATTCTTCTAATATCAATTCGATGTTTATGAAATATCGAAGGAGGAAATAGTATGGCAAGATATACAGGGCCAAGTTACAAACAATCTCGTAGAGTTAACTTTTCATTAAGTGAAACTGGAAAAGAATTAGCTCGTCGTCCTTACGGACCAGGACAACACGGAAAAGACAGAAGAGGAAAACTTTCTAACTATGCTGAACAGTTAAAAGAAAAGCAAAAAGTTAGATTCATGTATGGAGTAAACGAAAGACAATTCAAGAAAACTTTCAAAGAAGCAGCAAACATGAAAGGTATTCATGGTGAAAACTTCTTAAAGTTACTAGAATCAAGATTAGATAATGTTGTTTATCGTTTAGGACTTGCATCTACTCGTCGTGGGGCTAGACAATTAGTCAACCATGGACATATTACAGTAGATGGTAAAAAAGTAGATATCCCTTCTTACCGTGTAAAAGTAGGATCTGTAATCGCAGTAAAAGAAAGTTCAAAAGAGCATCCTGCTATGAAGGCTGCTTTAGAAAAAGTAACTAAGAGAGTAGAATTTGTAACTTTTGATGACAAGAAATTAGAAGGTAAGCTTGTTAGATTACCAGAAAGAAGCGAACTAAACGCTGATATTAACGAATCATTAATCGTTGAATTCTATAACAGATAGAACCCAAAAAAGGCATACGAAATGTATGCTTTTTTTGATGCAAAAGAAAAACCTCTAAGAGGCTTTTTTTAACAATGTTTTATTTTTATATTTCTTCTTTTTATCCTGATTTTTATTTGCATTCAAGAAAACAGTTACATTTTGAATCGTACGAGCAAGAGTAACAAAAGATGGAAATTCAAAAATCTGAAGATTGCAAATACTAGAAGAGTAATTTTTAATAAATGCCTGACATGCTTTGAATTCACGTTGGAATGGAAAATGGAAAATAACAGTATGACGAGTTCCCTTTTTTACATTCTGATTTGTATTTCTCTTATGGCGATAACGATTCTCTCTTCTTAAATGATAGCGTGCATTTTTACGGCGAGAGAAAACCTCAGGCTCTAGATGAATAGATTTCTTAGACTCTTTCGTTTCTTTTGACATAGAAAGATATTTTAAAAATACAGAATGAAGTTCCTTACCATTAGTAATTCTCATATGATGTTCTTGACACCATGATAGAAAGTTACGAATTGTTTCTTCTGAATAATGGTGATTCCTTAAAGTATTACGAATTGCATTTGGAGAAATCTCAAAATGATAACTCGTTCCCCTTCTTTTAGTAGAATTCCTATAATTCTTAGTATAACTAGAATTTCTATTCTTTGAGTTTCCATGATTAGAACCTTTTTGTTGAACAGATTCTTTAGAAACTTCTGGAGTCATAGACTCCTCAGGTTTAACAGATTCCATAGGCACATCTTGGGTAACAGGTTCCTCAGATTCAACGGATTCCATAGACACATCTTGAGTAACAGGTTCCTCAGATTCAGCAGATTCCATAGACACATCTTGGGTACCATTTTCTCTATCAATCTTATCTAGATAAAACAAATTATAAACACTACGCATCGCTGGATCCTTTAAAAAGTTATAAGCTTTTGAAATCTTACCCATTAAAACTGCATCTCCCGTTGGAGCATCTGGATGATAAAACTTAGATAAAAACTTATAGCGACTCTTAAGTTCTTCATCAGTTGCATCCATATTGACTCCTAGCAGTTTATAAAAATCTTGAAATTCCCCTTCTTCAAAAGCAAATCTAATTTTTTGAACACTTTGAGCATTACTCACTCAAACCACCTCACTACCGCCATATTATAGCATATTTTCTATTATTTTACAACAATTTTTTACTTGCATCAAAAAAAGCCCGGATTGGGACTCTTTCTAAAAATAATATTTTACTTTTGGTCTAGAATAGAAAACCACTCTTGTAGTTGGCACATAAGGATAAAGCACCATACGAACTGAAGGAGTTCTATAAAGATGAAAATTTGAAACATGTGGATAAGAGAAAAGTGGATTTTCTAAATATTGACTAAAAAGGCTGGACATTACCATTTGACGAACCATCATTTGACGATAAAACATAGAATGAATCGATGAATATTCTAAGTTTCTAAAATCTACAAATCTACGTTCTTCTTGAGGATACTCATAAGAAGTTCTTTTCATCTGATTTGCTTCATGATTCAAAGAGTTATATTCTCTAAATTTTGATGCAAGTTCACTTCCATTAGAAATAGAAACAGAATTTCTTTGACACCAAGCGATAAAACCATCAATCTTTATATCCGAATAATGACACTTTCTAAGAATTTCGCGGATATAATCCCAAGAAAAACTAGCGCTAGAGCGATTGATACTAGAGAATGTACTTCTTGGAGCATGATAGTGATAAAAACTTTCTGCTCGTTTCGTAGTCTCTTTCTTTCCTTGATTTAAATAATAAGAATCATATAATTTTCTAGTTTCTTCATCCTTTAAAATACGGTAAGCTGTTCCAAGCTGCTGCATTTTTTCTACATTTCCATGTATGGAATCTGGATGATACATTTTAGAAAGCCTATGATAATTCTTTTTAATCTCCTCACTACCTGCATTCTGATTTACTTCTAATATTTGATAAAAATCTAAAAAAATACCATGTTCATAAAAGGAATCGATCATTCTTTTCTCATTCATAATATCACCTTCAATAGTTTCTTATCTTAACACATTTGCATCTAATTTTCAATCTAAAAAATGAAAAACAGAAACAAAAAATCATAGTTTTCCACAAAAATAGTGGATATCTTCTACTTCAAGAATTTATCATGCACTTTATCCACAAATTGATTAGAAAAGCGAAGAACACGAATACGCTTTTGATCGACCACTGTATCCACTTTTTGAATATTGGTAAATGGATAATTACATCCATCTACTGTAATTAAAAATTCATTCTTTTTGCTTCTAGGAAGAATTGTGACCGTTTTATTTTCCGGGATAATTAAGGAATTTCTTAAAGAGGAATAAACCTTCGAATTTAAAGGGGCAATCGGAGTGAGTTGTAATGTATGGAAATCATCAAATACAATACTTCCACCAAAGGATAAATTATAAGCAGTAGAACCAGCTGAGGTTGAAATTAACATTCCATCCCCTGCATAGTGTTCTAATAGTCTGTCATCAATTTTAATGTCAAAGTGACAAGTATCTAACTCGCGATTCCTGATAACAATCTCATTTAAAGACTTAAAATAATGACTTTTTTCTTCTAACTGTATTGTAGTTTCTTGAATTCCCAAAGAGACAACCTTATAATCATCCTCTCTGAGACATTCTATGAATTTCTCCATATCCTCTAATTTAACTTCTTGAAGAAAACCTAAAGTTCCAGCATTAATTCCTACATAATAAATATTTTCATTAAAGTCATTTTCTCTCACCATTCTTAAAAATGATCCATCTCCACCAATCGCAATGGCTAAATCGTAATCAGAATCTACATACTCAAAATGTGCATTTTCTAAAACCTTTCGTACAGAAAGGGCTGTCATTTTTGCTTTCTCGTTTTCATTGACAAACAATTTAAAATTTTTAATTTTACTACTCATGATTTCTCCTATAACGGAATAATGCAGAAGGTCTATGGCCTCCACCCGTTTGTACCTTATCCGTTTTTTCCACTTTATTAGCAATAATTCTACGGAAAGCTGGATCTAACAATTCCTTTCCTAAAATGACCTCATATACTTGTTGAAGCTCTCCTAAAGTAAAGTATTCTCCCATCATATTAAACACAATATCTGTATAAGAAATCTTATTTTTTAAACGAGAAATTCCAGAAACAATCGTCTTTGCATGATCAAATGCCAGGGCATCATTCTTTTTAATAATATATTCATATCGATCACTCGTAGGACTCTTTAGCTTTTTTTCTATGACAATGGAAAAGTTTTCAATTCCATTATCGAAAGATACTTGAATTTCCTTTTCGTCTTCCAACACGTCCATGGCAAACCAAGAAGCATTTTCTGTAATACAATCTTCTAATTTATTCTTATCTACCAAGGCAATATAAGAAACACTGACAATTCTCATTCGAGGATCACGATGTACATCCCCAAACGTATAAAGTTGTTCCATATAAATGTTATGTAGATTCGTCTCCCGTTCCAAGATTCTCTTAGCAGCAGCATCAATTGTTTCATCAATTCCAACAAATCCTCCTGGAAGAGTCCATTTTCCCTTAAATGGATAAGTATCTCTTTTTACCAACAATACACTAAAGTTTTTCTTAGATAATTTCCGATAATTTCCTGTCTCTTCACTAGAAACACTAAAAATTGCCATATCAGCGGTTAAAGACAATTTTTCAAATTGACTCGAATCATAATCCTTTAAAAATTCTTCCTCTGATTGATATTCTTTTTTTTCCATAATACACCTCTTTTTTTATCTTTGTAATCTTATAATTTTACTGATTGTATGAAAGGATTCTCCCCCTTCTAACACAACATCAAATTGATCTTGAAAATAAGGTCTTAACTCATCTACATTTGACTCTAGAAAACCAAAAGATATAGACTCTGTAGTAGGTAACTTCTTTACCATATTTAAATCACTCAATTGATCCCCAATTACTAAACTATAACTTTTATCCTTAATTTTTTCATAAAAGTCACTGGATAAAGCAATATTATTTTTATTCATACTATGAATCTTTTCTTGCTTACTATCTATGATTTGCCCATTCCTAAATTCTAACATATTACCATAAATAAAAATATTAGAGGAATAGCATTCATTTAGTATTAGTAATTCTTTTATAAAGTTAGAAATACCAGCAGAACAAATGATTAGTGGTATATTTTTTTCATTTAGATAACGAATAAATTCGATAGCTCCTTCTCTTAATATTAGCATATCTGGCATAGAAAGGACTTTCTTGATATCTGCCTCTTTTACTTGATATTTTAAAAGCAATTGATAACTTGCTTCCTGCCACGCTTTTACTATCTGTTCTTTTTCTTCAGAACTAATATTTGCGTCTAATTCTAATGGTCTATAGTATTCATAATTGCGATTTCTCTCTTCTAAATATTCCTTTGGATAAAGTCCACTTTTTGAAAATAAAGAAAAGGTAGTATTACTCTTTTTATCTGTGATAGTTTTATCGAAGTCTGCAACAACATAGTAATTGTTATCTCTTAAGCCCTCTATTTTTTGTGAAACACCTTCTTTGATTGTGATCATGGATACACCTCTTTTTGATAATTTGATTATAACAGTTTAAAAAGGGAAAAACAAGCAATCTAGTTTAAAACTTTAAGGAATAAATCTAATATTCCACGTAACACCTGATTTTTATTTCGGTAACGAACAAATTCATGAACCTCTACCTGCTTCTGGTAAAATTTCCTCTGGTCACGGTCATAAATACTAATATAAATTTTATTTTTAGCATCAACTGGGTTTTCTGGATCAATTACGTTTAACATTCCTGTAATTCCAATTCCATAATTACTATTTGAAAACTCTGAGATTGCCCGACTCATTGCATCTGCAGTTTCCTGACTATAAACCGTATATTGATCAATGATTTCTTTAGGAACACCCATTTTTATTTTATATTCATTAGAATAGGTGACTGCCGCAAAGTGAAAGACATCACTGGCACCACCTACATTTGTAATTAAATTGGCAACTCCCCCACCTGTACAAGATTCCATCGTCGCAACTGTTTGATTTCTACTTTCCAAAATTCTTACAATTTTTCTCATATCTTCTAACATACAAATCCTCTTTTCTAATATTATCGTATCATAAAATAAGTAAAACTAAAATCTATCGATTGGGATTTTCCCCAATATATTTTTTAAAACGCTCTTTTGCTTTTCCTAAATCCCAGTTTCCATCGAAATATGGGTTCCATGAATAATAATCAAATTCACGCATCAAGCGTTCCTTTTCATAATTTGGATAACTCTTGCCCTCATATACATAATCAATAATAATATTTGTCGCAATCAAAACGCCACGTTTTCTAAGTTCCTGGAGAAGTTCTACACACTTTTTTGTTTCTTCTACATTACGGTTCATAATCTTTAAAACTTCAGGATCAAAGCTCTGTACTGGAGAATGAACAATTTTTAAAAGTCCTTCCTCACTTAAAGCCAATAATTCCTCACGACATTGATTTAAATTTTGTGGTTCTACATTACGAATAGAAATTTCTTTTCCACAAGTATGAGCAATTTCACACCATAATCGAATCTGAGAAACTGATGGACTATCAGAAACCAAAACGACATTTTCATGATTTAAAAATTCATCGATTTGTTCTTCTGGAACCGTAAAATATGTATCCCCTCTAGTATGACGAATCGTACAATATTTACATTTTCCATGACATCCCGCACCAATCTTTAGTGGATAATAATTTCGAAATAAATTTCCTTGTTTCAAATCCTCCGTAGTATCTTCAAAACCCGGTACCCAAAATGGCTTTTCATAATGAACCAGGTCAAGATCATTCAGTTCTTGTCCAACAACACGAACCACATCTAAGCGATGGATATAATCAGGGAGTGGAATATCGAATCTTTGTGCAATACAACCCCCCATATAAATATCCTGTCCCGTTTCCATATGAAGTCTTTCTGCAATCTCTAAATCATTTAAAATGGCAAGATCTGTTACTTGACAACCAAGAACAACAATACTATCGGCTTCCTTCGGATTCATAACCATCCTTTCTTTATATCGATTTGCCCAAGATAGAAAGTCACTCCATACTGACATACAGGCACCAGAAGTCGCATAAATCTTTTCTCCTAAATCATGAATTGAATACATTTCACCTTTACCAAATATGTTTTCCTTTTCCATAACCATTAATCTCCTTTTCTATTTTTTTCTTGATATAAATTTCTTTCTACAATAAAATCAAATACTTTCGTAGAAAGATGTTTCTTCACAAACGTGAAGTTTCCTTCTCGAAGCGCATCTCTTACTTTAGTAGATGATAAAACAAAAGGATGCACATCTGTAAATAAAACATTTTTTGTAACATCTCGGTAAAGTTCTTCTAGTTCCTCCTTACTATCATCATCCCTTAATACGACAAGAATCTGATAATTTTCTAAAATATAAGGATAATTCTTCCAAGTGGAAAAACTAGAATATAGATCACTTCCTAAAATGAAACAAATTTCATCATTTGGGTATTTTTCTTTAAAATAATCGAGTGTCTGATAAGTATAAATTAAATGGTTTTGAAGCTCATAATCAGATACTTCCAAACGTGAATCATCTTCCGTCATCAAAGATACCATCTGATAACGAATTTCATCTTCTAGCAATTCAGATTTCGGATATTTTTTACCAGTAGGCACATAGATTACTCGATCTACATATCCATGAGAAATCATTTCCTGTCCGATTTCTAAATGCATCTGATGTGGTGGATTAAAACTTCCACCAAAGATTCCAATTCTCATTATTTTCTACCTCCTAACGTCTTTTTTAAAATTTCCTCTTGTACATCAAATAAGGGAGTCATTGGTCTTTTTTCGTGAAGTGTTTCGATAATTTCACTCAGTTGTTTTGAGCAATCAACATCTTCATACCAATCTTCTTTCTTAATAGTTTCTGGCACATAACTTAAATTTGTAGAATAAAGTTTATCAAATACTCCTCTCTGATAAGCCTCTACAAAAGGTTCGATTCCATCGGTAAGTAAGGCAAAGCTTGCGACTAAATACACATTTCTGGCCCCACGCTTTTTAAGTTCTTCCCCAACTTCAATCATGGAAGAACCAGACGCTATCATATCATCTACTACTAAAACATCTTTTCCTTCAACAGAGTCTCCCAAATAAGTATGTTCTAAAATAGGATTTTTTCCATTCACTACTTTTGTTAAATCGCGTCTTTTATAAAAAGCACCAACGTTACATCCTAACATTTCAGCATAATACTTCGCTCTTTCCATCGCACCAAAATCAGGACTTACTACAAATAAGTTTTCTAAGTTTTCATTTTCCTTTTCAAGTAAAGTAGATAAAATTGCATTAGTTGGATAAAAACTTTCGAATGGTAACAGTGGCACGGCATTACTCACATTTGGATCATGACAATCAAACGTTACAATATGGTCAACTCCTAGACGTTCTAACTCCTGAAGAGCAATCGCACAATCTAGAGATTCTCTTCCCTTTCTTTTATGTTGACGTGATTGATACAAAAGAGGCATTACAACTGTAATTTTAGAGGCATAACCGGAAGCAGCAGAAATGACTCTTTTAATATCTTGAAAATGTTCATCTGGGGACATAAAATGTTCTCTTCCTTGCATCGAATAAGAAATATCATAATTACCAACATCAGATAAAATATATAAATCTTGATCTCGAATACTTCCATCAATGGTAATCTTTCCTTCTCCATTTGAAAATCTACTATTAGAAATAGGAAGAATCATAGATTTTTGATATTTCTTTTGTAAATGAAAGTCCACTTTCTTTCCAAACTCCAAACAATTTTCCATAACTACTAATTTTAAATTATTCTTCATAACTTCTCCTCTTCTTATTATCATTTAATTAATAACATAGATTAAAAAATAATAAATAATTTCTCTTGTTATTAACATTATATTAATATCAAAGGAATTTGTCAACATATTTTCATAAAAAAATTAAAGAAGAATAAAAAAATAATAAAGGTAAAAGAAGAGGATTCAATGGATAAAGAGGAATTACAAAATAGACAACTAAAAATAATTGATGGGCAACTCATTGGATGCATTCTTTATATTATTTCCATTATCATCTCAATCATTATTATTTTAAATCAAAGAAAAAGTGCACTGAATCAAGAACAATTCCTTACCGGATCAGAATCTCAAACGATATCCCTTGCCAATAAGATATTTATTTTATTTTTAGTTATTTTCTTTCTTTATTTAAATTATGAATCCTATAGTCTCGCAAAAGATACAAATCAAGACACCTCTGCATTAGAACTACAGATTGTAGGTTCCATTCTATCTATAGCGGTAGCACTAATCGGTCTCTATGTAGTCGCAACAAACTTCTCAAATACCAACTTACAAACTGCTGAAATAGAAAATCCTTTCGCATAAAAAATAGTACTCAAATAGAATCAAAAACATAAATAATAATAGGTGATAAATTTGAAAATACTTGTAAATAAAACAGATTTATACAATAATGCAGAATTTCTTAAAAAAACGTCTCAAAAAATTAAATATTTAGAAGGAGTAGGTTTTAATATAGCAATCACAAAAGACAACCACTTTGTAGTCTTCAGCCCGATTTCTAATAATCAGGCAACAATCCAAACCATCACTAATAAAAACTTAAAAGAGCTTACCTATTTGGACTTGCTTACATTAAAAGATGTCCTTACATTTTATCAGCAAAAACAAAGTCAAAACAAAATTTTCCTAAATCTGTTACCATCGACAATCCCAATTACATCGGAAGAAAGTTTAGAGACAATCAAGAATATTAATCAAAACTATACAAAACATCTCTTAGAAACTCTAAAACCATATGAAAATCTAAATCTATATTTGGGGAGTGTCAATGCCTCATTAATGCAACTATTAAAATCTGAGAATATTCCTTGGAAGAAAGGCATTGTATTATTTGGTGGAAATTTAAATTATATTGATGTAGACTTTTATGTTTTTGGAACCGAATTATTAAATGCAGAAATTTTTAATCAACAATTAAAATCAAATAAGGAAGTCATCCTTTATTTAGGGGATGCAAATGATTTAACGATTGCTTACAAATTTTTTAGGGGAGAAACATCAACAGCACTCGCAAACAGTATCTTTGATGACATCTTATTTCTAAATGATTATCCAGAACTTTTTTTTAAATTATTTTCAAACTAAAAGAGTACTAAAACAAATCTAGCACTCTTTTTTTATTCTATAGGTGTCCAAGTATTTGGGTATTGCCTTGCTGTAAATTTATTATCTTCTAATACATCATAGACGTCTGTTTCTTGTGGATAGGTTTCATTACTCTCTTTTGTACGGAATATAATCATCCAACACTGTTTTGGATCCATCATATCTCCCGTTGAATACTTAGCTTCATAAGTACCTGTTCTCTTCGTTGTAGTCCGTTCTCCTAACATATTTTCCCATGTATTCTCATAAACAAATGTACCATCTGGATTCAAAGTATAATATCCACCAGAAATAGTTCCTGGTTCTTGATCACTTTGATATTTTCCATATTTTAAGTAATGGTCTCCGACTTTAAATCCTTTTGATTCTATCTCTTTTTTAACTTTTTCTATTTGTTCTTGTTTTTCTTTAATTTCCTGTGCTTTTTTATCTACTTCTTTTTCTAACTCTTTAGAAATTAATTCTTTTTGAGGTATATAAGAAGACACACCTTCATTCATTAAATCTTTTAACTCTTTTTCTGTTAAATCATTTTTATAATTTATGGAATGATCTTTGGTATTCTCTACTTTCACAAAAGTCGTATCAAACTTAGAAACTGAAAGTTCCTTTCCATCTTCATCAGTCACAGTTTCAACATCCTCTTTTGTAAATACATATTCTGGGGTTTCCTCAACTTTATTGGAATCATCCTGATCATCTTGATTCTTAGAAATAGATTCAATCTGATGACTGATCGATTGATAGCTATCTTTATCCTCTTCACTAGTATGAGTATAATAATCATATTCTTTAGAATCAATATTGTATAACAATTCTACTTCGGTTGGTTTTTGATAAGTTAATGCATTTACCTTTTCTTCCTCAATATAGTAAATATTAGAATAAACTTCCTCCTCTACTTGGTACTCTAATACCATGATAGGGTCATCTAAATCAGAAACTTCATAAAAGGTAAGTTTGGCATCTTTCATATTCTTTGGAATTCCAGCCTCTTCCTCTTTGTCTTCTTCTTTCATTTCTTTTAAATAAACATAGTAAGTCTGTCCCCATGCTTCTTCTACTGGTTTTTCTTCATCCAAATATTGTTTTAGAAAAAATCCTCCAACCGCAAGTCCTGCAATTAATAAAATTACGACAAGTCCAATCATTAGATTGCGATTCTTCTTTTTCTTTTTTGTATGGGTAGTTACAGGTTGTTCTGTTACTTGTTCCTTCTGCTCACGTTTTTTTATAGATTCTTTAATCTTAGATAAATCTCCTCCACATCCTTCACAAAACACATCATCTTCCGTAAAAGGATGCCCACAGTTCCTACAAAATCCATAAGGTTTTTGTTCTTCTTGATTCATTTTTTCACCTCTATTATTAATTATATAGGAAAAAGGAAATATATGAAACAAATTTTTTAAAAAAGCAATGATAGAAGAGTGAATAAAATAGTAAAATCGAATTTAGATAGAAATTATTGACTAAGAAAAGTAAAATAATTATAATAAACTAAATCTTTAGATTGAAAAAGGAGAACAGTTATGAATAGAGATAGTTTAGAAGTATTATCCTATGAGCCATTAGTAGAGCCTCAAGTGTTTGACGATGACAAACTAAAGGCAATGTTATCAATTAGAATCGATGGAGATGTGATTTATCTTTGTCACCCAAGACATCTTTTTGATATTTTAATAGAAGATCCTGAAACAAAAATGATTCAAGGAGTAGACTGGGATAATATCAATGTAGAAAAAATGATGAAGTATAATGACTTTGGAAAATGCTCAATGGTAAGACAAAATCAATTCAGTTATCTACAAAGAAGAGCGGCTCATATGATGGAAAAGTATAAGGAAATGGGGCATAGTGAATGGAATTATCCAATTGCGATACTGGAAGAAAAAGATAATGGAAGTTCTACTCCAACCTATTTTGCGAGAGGAATCATAAACTTTAGTCAAGAAGGAGTATCCTTAGTATTTAATCCACTTGCAATCAAAGAAATTCCAAAAGAAAGTATATGGCAAAAAGGTCTACGATTTGGTGACAATTACGATTGATCATGAAAAAACAGGAATCTAATTTTACTAGATATTCCTGTTTTTTAGTTTTCCTATTATGAAATAGTTTTCTGATATCCAGAAGAACTATTTTTCTTCTCATTACTTTTCGCTGGACCATATTTATATTTCATATAGTCTTCAATATTTTCATTGATGAAAGGAAGCAGTTCAATCGGAAAGCCCATCTGATGCGAAAACAAATTTCTTGTTTCCTGATTTAAACTTGTATCTCTTCCAATAACAATTGCTTGATCCACTTCCTCATCATCAAATGGGAAGCCATGCGTAAACTCTTCAATTGTCTCTTCCTTTTGAATGAAAGCCCATTGAAAATGTAATCCCCCTTCTTGATCATTCTTTAAAGTATAAAATACAGTAGGTTCTCCAAACTCATCTAGTAGAGCTTCATAAAAATCACTCAGTACTGCAAGTTTGTGACCGTTACTTACTGGAAATCCACCATTTTCAACATCAATTCTAAGAAATCCATTTTTACGAAACTTATAATAAAATCTAATTTGATCTTCCTTATATGCTTGATGGGTTTCGTATGTAGACCAAGGGAAACTGTGATACTCTCCCTCTACAATTTCATAACCCCTCATCGCTACTCTTTGTCCGAATGCCTCATATAATTTAGTCTTTAACTCTTGGCAGTCTTCTTCCTTTGAATATATTTCTTTCATACCAAATCCTCCTCAGTACTTAATATTCTACCATAAAAATTTAAAAGTCCAACAAAAAACAGAAAATCCCTTAAAAATATCTCTATTTTCATATTTACCTGCTTTCATTTTCTAATTCACGAATTTAATCCCAATTTTCTCATTTCGTAAACCTTTGCTGGCAAACTAATTTCTTCCTCATTACCTTTTTTATATTTCATATAGTCTTCAATATTTGCATTAATGAAAGGAAGCATTTCAATCGGAAAACCCATCTGATGCGAAAACAAATTTCTTGTCTGTTCATTAATTTGATTACTTTCTCCTATGACAATTGCTTGAGCTACTTCAGCACCAAAAAATGGGAATCCATGCATAAATTCTTCAATTGTCTCTTCCTTATGGGTGAAAGCCCATCGAAAATGGTATCCCCTATTTACAGCATCTTTTAAAGTATAAAATACAGTAGGTTCTCCAAATTCATCAAATAATACCTCATAAAAATCACTGAATGCCGCAAGTTTATGACCATCGCTTGCTATAGAGCGAGAATCTTCAATTACAATTTCAAGAAATTCATCTCTACAAAATTTACAATAAAAACGAAGTTGATCCTGAATATGTGCTTCAATGGTTTCATACATCAAACAAGGAAAACTATGATACTCTCCATCGATTACACCATAACCATGTTTCATCACTACTTTATCCCCTAATGCTTTTTTTAATTTGATTCCTAATTGTCGACAATCTTCGTCGTTTGAATGCATTTCTTTCATATCAGAACCTCCTTAGTACCTAGTATTTTACCATAAGAATTTAAAAATAAGCACAAAAAAACAGAAAATATCCAAAAAATATCTCTGTTTTTTTATTTACTTATTTTCATCTTCTAATTCACGAATCCAAACTTCTACATCTGCATCACTTGGCATACGAAGGTCCCCTCTAGGAGATAAACTAATTGTACCAACCTTTGGACCATCTGGTAGACAGCTTCTTTTAAATTGTTGAGAGAAAAATCTCTTTAAAAATACAATCAACCATTTCTTAATTTCATCAAGAGAATATTCTCCATCAAAAACCTGATTTGCCATAAATAGTATCTTTTTAGGCTCTGCACCATAGCGGAAAAAGTGATACAAGAAGAAATCATGAAGTTCATAAGGACCAATTTTATCTTCTGTCTTTTGTTTGATTTTACCATCCTTTGTTGGAGGAAGTAATTCGGGAGAAATTGGGGTATCTAAAATATCATAAAGTACTTGTTTTACATCTGGATTCGTATCCGCTACATAACGCACTAGGTATTTTACTAGTGTTTTAGGAATTGATGTATTGACTGCATACATACTCATATGATCTCCATTATAAGTACACCATCCAAGGGCTAGTTCTGATAAATCCCCAGTACCAATGACAAGTCCGCCTTCACGATTGGCAATATCCATTAAAATTTGTGTTCTCTCCCTTGCCTGTACATTTTCATACGTAACATCATGAACATCTTTATCATGACCGATATCCTTCATATGTAAAAGAGAGGCATCTACAATTGGAATTTCACGAATCGTAACTCCATATTTTTCCATTAGAGAAATAGAGTTATTTAGAGTTCTAGAAGTGGTTCCAAAACCGGGCATCGTAACAGCGATAATATTATCATAAGAGATTCCAAGCATACGATAGGCTTCAGTAATAACTAGAAAAGCAAGGGTTGAATCCAGTCCTCCAGAAATCCCAATTACAGTTTTCTTACATCCAATATGACGAAGTCTTTTGGCTAACCCTGATGCTTGAATACGGAAAATCTCACTACAACGTTCATTTCGATACTCTAAATTACTAGGAACAAATGGATTTTTAGAAATCTTTCTTTCTAACGTTTTAGTATCAGGAATCTGAACTTGAATTCTTCGTACTCCCTTTCTTGGCTTGATTCCCATATAACTGATATCTTTAATTCTCATATTATGAAGTTTTAATACATCGATATCTTGATAAATTATATTACTTTCAAATTGAAAACGTTCATTTTCCTTTAAAATACTTCCATTCTCACTAATCATCGCTTCTCCAGAAAATACAACATCGGTCGTAGACTCATTGACTCCACTAGAAGTATAAATATATCCACTAATCAATTTCGCAGAATGATTCTTCACTAAATTTTTACGATATTCATATTTCCCAATAATTTCATTACTACTAGAAAGATTAAATAACAGGGTCGCACCATTTAAAGCAAGATCTGTACTTGGTGGCACAATACTCCATAAATCTTCACAGATTTCAACACCGATTGTTGCTTCTTTTAATTCCTGATCTTCAAAAATAAGATCCGTTCCGATTGGTACAGTTTCTCCAAATAAAGTAATCTCTGTTTCTAATAGATCCTCACTCGAAGCAAACCAACGTTTTTCATAAAATTCGTTATAATTAGGAATATATGTTTTAGGGACAACTCCCAAAATGTGACCATTTTGTAGTAATACTGCACAATTATATAATTGATTTCCCATTTTTAAAGGAGCACCAGTAATTACTACCAAAGGTACTTTTTTTGTTTTTTCTTTTATTTTTTCAAGACCAATCAGTGCTTCTTTTAATAAACGATCCTGCATAAATAAATCTGCACAAGTATAACCAGTAATCGAAAGTTCCGGAAAAACTAAAACTCCAATTTCCTTCTTAGCCGCATCATCCATCAATAAACACATTTCTTCTACATTAAACTTAGGATTTGCGACTTTGAGTTCAGGAACTGCTGCTCCAACTCTAATAAAACCATACTCTTTCATAATATCCTCCTTTTATTTAGTATAACACATTATTTCTTCAATAATCTTCTAGCTTTTTCATAAATGAGTTGACTATTGGCACCCAAGATATATTTTTTATCAATGAGTTCTTCTACATCTTCAAAATCGCAAAGGAAATAACGGATCAGTTGATTTGTATCTGTTCTCTGATTCTTGATAGGACGACAACCAGTTGCCAAAATTCCATAATTGTAGACCGCACTATATCCTTCATCCTGATAAAATTCGCCTAAACATTCTAAATGAGATTCTTGATATCCTACATCCTCCAAAAGTTTGCGTCTAGCTACATCTAAATAGTGCTCCTCATCATTGAAATATCCAATTAAAAACCCAATATTCACAGTTCTTTCCATATATATTTTAGGCTCTACGGTAAGAATACATTTTCCACTTTGAGTGATAGGAAGAACAACGATGGCATGATCCTCACTAGGAAAAACAAGGCCAGCATGTTGTTCGTCTCTCTCTATTTTTTCTCGATAAATAGTGCTTCCATTACTTAAATGATAGTAAGCACCCGTAGTAGATAAGAAGCCAGTAAGAGCAGGTTTTACGGAAACCGTTTTTAACTCCTCAATATAACTTTTTAACTCCTTCCATTTTTCAGCTCGCATTATTTTCTTTCTCCTAAAGATTTTTGATATACCTTTTTTCTTTTTTCTACTTCTAAGGTAGCCTTATGTAACATTTCTTCTTTTAGGTTTCTTAGGTCTTCACTTAAATCTACATAATAAGTATGTGGATTCATTGGATCTGTAATACGTTCTGTTAGAGTTTGGTACTCCTCATTTGTATAGTCTCTTCTAAGTTTTAGGGATGGCACTTCATAAACGAGTTCCCCATTTACGAAAATAGGTACTTGTAAATTGCGAACAGTATAATTGGTAAGTTCTGTTTTCTTCCATGTATTATTATGATCCACCAAAGTATAATGTTCTTCGTCAATTGTTTCATCTCTTAAACAAATCGCATCTCCTAATACTTCCTTCGTATCTTTGTCATAAAAACGAACTACTTTTTTAAATCCAGGATTAATTGTTTTTGCGGTTTCTCCACTGACTTTAATTCTAGAAGTAATTCTTTCACCCTTCTCTTTTTGAACAGCCACTAATTTATAAACATGATCTGCTCTTTCACGAGGTGCTACAATGTTGTCTCCAATTCCAAGCGTATCGATCTCAGCCCCACGATTTAAAAGATCTTGTAAAGAGTCGACATCTAATCCGTTAGATACACAAATCTGAACGTAATCCATTCCAGCCTCCCTGAACATCCTTCTTGCTTCCTTCGTTAAATAAACTAAGTCCCCACTATCAATTCTAATTCCTGATAACTTACATCCAAGAGGATCTAAGTATTCTTTTTGTAAACGAATGGCATTTAGAATTCCTCCAATGGTATCATATGTATCGACAAGTAATGTTAATTTATTTTTATCTGGTGCTTCTTTGGCATAAGTTAAAAAAGCTTCATATTCATCATCAAATGCTTGAACTAAGGCATGGGCAATGGTACCTGTTACTGGGATATCGTATAGTTTTCCAGCAAGGGTATTACTCGTTGCGCTACATCCACCCATATAGGCATATTTGCTTTCGACAAGGGTTGCATCCAGTCCTCCGCGCACACGACGTGCTCCAAATTCAGCAACAGGACGATTTCCTGCGACTTCAGTAATCCTTTTCGCAGCAGTAGATGCTAAAGAAGCACTATTGAATGCTGTAAGTAAAGCCGTTTCTAAAATCTGTCCTTCGATGATAGGTGCTTCGATGGTCATATTCGGTTCATTAGGAAATATTGGTGTTCCATCCGGTACTGCCCATACATTTCCAGTAAATTTAAGATTTTTTAAGTACTCTAAAAAGTTTTCATTGAATTTTCCTGTATTTCTTAAATATTCAATATCTTCTTCACTAAAATGAAAGTTTTTAATATACTCAATCGCTTCTTCAAGTCCTGCTGATATTTGATATCCCCCATGAAATACATTTCTTCGATGGAATAAGTCAAAATATCCAGTCCAATCCTTCATTCCTCCATTATAGTAAATATCTGACATTGTAAGTTCATAAAGATCCGTCATTAAAGTTTGATTATCTTTCATTTGATTCTCCTCCTAATTTCTTTACTTTTTTAGCTCCCTGTTGTTCCATTAACAGGTAGGCTGCTTTTTCATATTCTTCCGCATTATGCCAAGGTGCATCATAAGTAGCCATTGCATCTTCTAGTAGTTCTACTTCCATAGTCCGGTTATTCTGATCAAAATAATTCATCATAGGTAAAGTCCCATTGATGTCACAGATATCTGTACAACATCCACAGATTTTTACTTTCTTTAAATGAGTTAATTGATCTAGCATTTCCATAAAACCGTACTTAAAGTTTGGATTTTTTGAAAACATAAAACTTGTTGAATTTTTTTCAAAAGAAATTCCATACTCCTCAAAGGCACGTAATTCATCGACAAGTTCTGCTTCCTGCGTACCGCGAAGACAATGAGGTTCACCTCCAAATCTTTGAAATTCTACAGCATCTTGATCATGTGTATCTTTAATAAAGATTAGTAAACTTCCATCCTTCTTTGCCTGTTCTACATAAGAAACGACATTCGGAATGATTTTTTCTACCAATGGAGATGCCAAAACACCTTCTCTCGCAAAGCCATTTACCATATCAACGATGATGAATGCTTCCTCATAAACTGATAGATTTTTGATTAATAATTTTTCTTTTTCCTTCTTTTCCATAATCTTTCTCCTTTTTCTTCTTAACATTTTATTAATAACACATTTTAAAAAAATAAAGTCTATTTTTCAAAAATCTGTATTAACCAATCTTTTTTACTTTTTGGTCTACCTTTTTAGTAGCCTGAACATTAATACCATGAAAGTAAGTCCTAGTGCCTCGATCAAAGAAATCTCCTGTGGTCGTTCCAGCATCATAGGAAATACTTTCAACGCTATATCCTTCTTCTGATAACATCGTAGTTAAAATTCCTTCCACTTGTTTTTTGGTTAATGTCTCATTCACTGGAATACTCTCTCCAAATAAAGTTTCAGTACCACTCACCATAAAAGTAACATCGGTACAAGGTATTTCATAAATTCCCTCACAACCACTTGTTGCTTTAGAACTTACTTGAACCCCTTTACTTTCATGAATTTGATAATAAGCTTGAATAATTTTTTCAGCCTGTTCTTTTGAAAATTTAATTTCCATAATAATCCCCCTCTTATGTTATTATTAATTTATTAATAACATTATTTAAAATATTACAGACTTTTTCTCATCTGTTATTAACATTATATTAATAAGATTGGAAAAAGTCAACACTTTTTAACAAAAAATTAAAAAGAAAATTAAAAAAGTTGGCTTTAAGCCCTAAATTACTTGAGAACAAAAGAAATAAAAATTTAAAAAAAAGTTAAAAAAAACTTCCTACTTTACGAATAAAGTACGAAGTCTAGGATTTACTTTAATTAATTTTCCAAAGGAATCTTTTCCATTATCAAATTCCGTTAAAATATTTCCATCCTTACTATTAGATACAGCAGTCATATAAATATTACTATTATCTGTAATGATAGAAGTCATAGTATCATTATTGCTTCCACCAAAGATAGCTTTTCTTTCAATATCGCCATCAATATCATATTTAATCAAAATACCCGTTTTCTTTTTTCCATCTGTAAATATTTTCAGCCCAGAATCTAGTGAATTACTATAACCCACTACAAATAAGGAGTTTCTATTAATTGTGAGAGAAACATAGCCATCTTGATTACTTCCTCCAAATACCTTTTCAAATTCTATGTCACCAGCTAAACTATATTTCAATAACATGGCATCTGTATTACTAGTTTTACGTTCCTCATTCTCAATCGAATTTGGAAGTATTTTTTTGGATCCTACAACAAATAATGCTTGATTTTTTTGAGCAATATCAGAAAAGCCCGCTTCATCAGTATAGGTATAGGTTTTGTCCCATTCAATATTTCCATCCATGGAACACCGTACTAAAACACCTAAATCATCCTCATTTTTTCCAACAGCATAAATAACAGAATCAGCAATCGTAAAGCTATTAAACCGCGCTTTCGTTTGATTTCCATAGAACCTTTGCCAAAGAATATTTCCTTCAAAATCATATTTGAAAATCAATGCACCACCATCAACAGTATCTTCCTTCGGTTCATTAACGGCACTATTTCCAACAACAATATATCCATCTTCCACTGCCTGTATCTTTGAAAATTGGACATTACCAGAAGATTCATATACTTTTTCCCAAAGAAGTTCTCCATTTTTATCATACTTGGCAATGAGTCCTAATTGCTTTCCACCACGATTTTCTTGATCCCCCATCATATATCCAACAACTACATAGCCATCTGGTACTACTAATAAAGAAGTAAAAGAAGAGGATCTTTTTGAATCATATACCTTTTCAAATATCAAATTACCAGACGTATCCAATTTCATAATCTTTGCCTTCGTGGCACCTTTAATATATTCATTCGTCTCACTATGTTTAAAATTACTACTTCCTACAGAAACAATATCTGTCTGATCTAATACAACTGCATTTAAAGTATCATAAGAATTGGTTCGATTCACTTCTCCACTTTTCCCATAAAGTTTTTGATAATACATCACACCAACACAAACAAAACATATGGCTACACCAAGCGCAAGTAAAAACTCCCACGGAAATTTTCTTTTGTTTTGTTTCTCTAATTGACTAGGACTAATATAAATGGCTTTTTTCTTTTCCTTACTTGCCTTTTTAATCTTTTTAACATTTTTTTTGTCCTTATTTTCAGAAAGTTTTTCTTGCTTCTTCTTACTTTTTGTTTCCTTCTTATTAATATTGGCCTGTTGCGACTTTTTAACAGCCTTTTCTTTGGCTTTTGTTTTAGAAGCTACTGTACTCTTAGAAGCACTCTTTTTTTGTGTATCTACAACCTCTTTTTTGGCACTTTCTTTTTTGGAATCCACTGTTTTTTTAACTTTTGGTGCCACTTTGATTTTTGTTGAGGCATCATTTTTTCTTTTTCTAGGAGTAGTTTTTTTTATCGTGTCAGTTTTCGTTTTTGTTACAGATGAATTTTTAGCGACAGGTTTTGCCTTCTTAACTGCTTTCTTTGGTTCTTCTTTCACTGAAGCAGAAGTCTTTTTTCCCTTAGAAGGGGTTATTTTCTTTTCTGTTGTTTTATTTTTCTTTTGTGCTTTTTCCTCTTCTATTTTCTTCGCCATAAAACTCACCTCACTTTTATTTTAAAATTTTCCTAAATAATACTTTTTCTTACCACGTCTAATAATAATATATTTTGAATCAATCGCATCCTTCTTCGTAACCATTTGATCAATCGAAGATACTTTTTCACCATTCAATGTAATACTATTACTAGATATTAACTCCCTAGCTTCCCTCTTACTAGTTACTATACCATTATTTACTAATAAATCAATAATATTTATTTCATTTTCTAAAGAAAATGTTGGCATTGACTTAAATACAATTTCAATTTCCTTCGAAGTTAAATTACGAACATCTCCACTAAATAATACTTTACTAAGTTCCACTGCCTTTTGATATTCTTCTTCTCCATGAAGATCTGTAATAATTTCTCTCGCTAGCGCTTGATGTGCTTCTCTTAATTCAGGATGCTCTTTATGTGACTGTTCAATTTGCTCAATTTCCTCTTTTGTAAGGAATGTTAACATCTTTAAATACTGAATAATCATAGAATCCTCTAGATTAATTAGATATTGATAAAGTTCATAGGAAGAAGTCTTTTCTTTATCAAGCCATAAAGCATTTCCTTCTGTTTTACCAAATTTTACTCCATTTGAATCTGTCACTAATGGCATTACCATACCATAAGCTTCTTTGCCAAGCTTCTTACGAATGAGTTCAATACCAGAAGTGATATTTCCCCATTGATCACTACCTGCAACCTGTAATACACAGTTTCTTGTTTGATATAAATGTAAGAAATCTAAGGCCTGTAGAATCATATAAGAGAACTCTGCATAAGTAATACCAGATTCAATTCTAGATTTTACTTTATCTTTGGCAAGCATATAATTTACATTAAAGTACTTTCCATAATCTCTTAGAAAATCAATTACATTAATATCTTTTGTCCAATCATAGTTATTCACAACTTCAAATCCGAAAATCTTCTCTGCCTGTTTCTTTAATCCTTCAAAATTATGAGCCACTTCTTCTTTCGAAATCATTGGTCGTTCACTCGTAGGCTTTGGATCCCCAATTAAACCTGTAGCGCCACCTACTAAAAGAATCGGATGATGTCCAGCCTTCGCAAGTCTTTTTGAAATCAAAAAGGAAGAATAATGTCCAATATGCATAGAATCTGCAGTAGGATCTGTCCCAATATAAAAGGTTAATCCTCCTTGATTTAATTTTTCAATTAAGCTTTTGTCACTAATATCTTGTACTAATCCTCTCCATACCAATTCATCATATAGTTTCATATTCTCTCCTCCTTGTTGATACTATTATTTTCCTCTTCTGTTACATTTAATATTCGTATATTTTTTCTGATATTCATAGTTTCACTCCTTCAAAAGAAAAACGCGAAAATTTCTTCCATAAGGACGAAAAAATCGCGGTACCACCTTAATTGATAGATATCATCTATCCACTTGAATCTTTAACGGAATGACCCGTTTCAACTAAAAATGGTGTAATTCATTACTTCTTCTAGATTCGTTTTCACCAACCACGAACTCTCTACTACAAATAAAAAATAACTACTCAAACATTTTCTTTCATTGAATAATTTCAATATAACACTATATTAACACAAAAAAAAAGAAAAGCCAAGATTTCTCTAAAAACTTTTTCTTTATTTTATATAAGTCAAAAAGCATTTAATTCTCAGCAAATCCTTACTATTTTTCTTTCTTCTCTTTTCCTTCTAATTTTTCTAAAACTTCTCTCACTGCTTCAATGGTTTTCTCACGTACTTCATTAGCGGCTTTTTCTAAAACAGGAGTTCCTTTATCAATTGCCATTTGAACTAGTTGTTCACAGCTTTCTTTGATATCATTCCCCTTTTTCTTAGCAATTTCTAATACTTTTTCTTTATCAAGATCCGCAAGTTCCGCTTTGATTTCTTCAATCTTATTTTGAATATCTTCTTTCACTTCATCTACATCGATTTCTTTTGCTTTTTTAATTAATTCATCAAACTTCTTTTTTAAATCTTTTCTAGTTTCACTTCCTGCTTTTGGAGCGAATAAAACTCCAAGACCAGCACCTACGGCTGCACCTAATATAAACTTACCAGTTCCACCTTTTTTTGTCTTTTTTTCTTTCTTTTCTTTACTCATAATCTTCATTCTCCTTTTCTTTTTTTCTTTTTTTTCTTTTTGGAAATATCATTCCCATCACACTAGTAACCCCAGATACAATTGAATCTGTAAATACAGATAAGGTATCGGTTACACCATCAATTACTTGAAATAATCCATTGAGTGATTTTGATTTTCTTTCCACATCTTCTAGAATTCGATTCACTCTATCTACTGTATTCATTAGTTTTACAATAAATACCATTAATAGAATAATCAAAGCAATCGCTAAGCAGTATAGGGCAATTGGAAAAAACTCCATCAATGATTCCATTCATTTCACTCCCTTTCCTCATACATAGAGTCTACTAAATCAAAAAGATTATCCTCTAATTTTGCTTCTTCTTTGGGAGGTTCCTGCTGTTCTTCTTCAGGTTCCCCATCATTGATATTGATATTAATATTTACTTTTACATCGTCTTTTTCTTCTGATTCTTGGGATTGTGGAAGTGAATCTGCCACTTCTTCTCTAGAAGTACGACTACGTCTACCAGTAAGTCTCTCATGTCGAATATCTGTATAGTCTATATTATATTCTAACCCCAAATCCTCAAAATATTCTTCTGCATCAGCTAAAGTTACTTTATCAACAGAAGGTGTACCATCGGTTTCTGTCATATCATAGAGTAATCCATTTTCTTGTTCTTCACTTTCAGAAACATCTGGAGTTTCTTCTTTTTTAGAATTAAAATTCAAATTTTTTAAATCTTCTTCTAATCCACCAAAGGCTTTATTTCTAACAAAATCTAAGTCTACATTTTTCCTAGATACATAACTACTAGGTCGATCCTTTTTATCAATGACTTCTTCTTTTCGATAGTTCTTATCTAAAATACCATAGATTGGAGATATAATTGGAGTCGGCTTAAATGTTGATTTTCCTTCTTTTGTTCCTTCATAAGGTCTTCCCTCATACCCATTAGAATCTAAATCTAGATGCTCATAGATATCAGAAGTATTTCCTCCATATGCCTTATCTTCTTCCATGTAAGGAGTGGATTCTACAAAGTCTTCGTCCTCAAAATAAGGAATTTCAGTCTCTGTTTTAAGTAACTCTGTATCCGCTTGGTTTTCAATTGCTAATTCGGCAGTTACCTTCGCAAGTTCCATGGTAGAAGCTGTTTCTTCAGATTCTTTTACTTCTTCTCTTTCAACTGGTTCTATCTTTCTTGCAACAGGAGCCATTTCCCTTTTTATATTTTTTTGCGGTTTTTCTACTTCATCTACTTCTACATACTCTTCTTCAAAAAAAGTATTTTTTAGTTTTTCTAAAAGTCCCATAAAGCACCTCTTCCCTATTCTACTTTATCTTCTACTTCCAAACGGTCCTCGTCTAAATGCTCCCCTTGATTACGATCTTGCTCTTCATAATCTAGGAAACTTCCCTCTTCTCTTTTTGGCTTGAATATATTAAAATTCTCTTCGTTATAGTCCAAAGTCTGATCCCCAATCAAAGTATCTAAAACGACATCTTGATACTGTATACTATTTAAAATATAAGCCATCTGAGTAATCGTCTTCTTTAAATCTTCTTCCTCTACATATGCCTCTACTTTAGCATAATGATACATGAACTCTACAAAATATTTTGTAGAAATTTGGGTAATTTCCAAGTACCCTTGTTTCCCATTCTGATCAATTTTTAAGGAATAATAACTATCTTCATTTTCCTGATAATCACTCTCTACATGATGATAGTAGGATAATGCATCTACATACAAATAAAGTTTGCGATGATTATAGTAAAGAACTGAATTCAGCAAATGATTTTTCTTTAACAAAACACCTTTCGGCAAATAATAGGAATATCCCTCTAAAGATACATTTTTCAAATGAAAATCTGGAGTAAATATATCCTTGATAATTTCTTCATAGGATTGTTCATTAATATGAACGATAGAACATCCACTAAATAGTAATGTTAAAGATAGTACGATAAATAATTTCTTCATATTTCACCTACTATAAATTTATTATACCAAATTATCACACAAAGAAAAATAAAATTAATCTTTTTTTCTTTGACTAGACAATTTTTTTGTGGCAACTACATAAAAAATAGCTTGTCCCTTTCTAGAAAACTTTTCTTCATATTCCGTCATTACATTTTCTTCTACTTTTGAGTGATGTAAATCTAAAGAAAGTTCTAGGAATTGATAACCATGCTGACTAAGAGAACAAAGAGAATATTCAAAGAGACCCTGATTATCTGTTTTTTGAATAATCAAAGCATCCATTGAAAAGATAGATTCATATTGTTCTAGAAAAACTTCACTGGTCAGTCTTCGCTTTGCTTGACGGCACTTAGGCCATGGATCAGAAAAGTTTAAATAAATGGTTTCTATCTCATGATCAAACAAATCTGTAATCTGTAAAGCATCCCTACGAATCATACAGAGATTCGGAAGTCCCTCTGGTATCTTTTCTAAGGCACGTGCAATGACACTATCGTATTTTTCAATTCCGATGAAATTGATTTCCGGATATTTCAAAGCCATTTGAATAATGAAATTCCCTTTGCCAGTACCAATTTCAATATGAATTGGATGAGAATTTTTAAAATATTCCTTCCAACTACCACGATAATTTTCTGGATTTTTCACTAAATAAGAAGAATGATCCATAATTTGTTGCTTATTTTTTACATTTCTAAGACGCATGATATCACCGTATTTATTATATAACATATAATAAAATAAAGAAAGAATTTATTTAAGGAGATGTTTTATGAATAATTCGATGGATCCATCATTCATGATGCAACCGGGATTCAATCCAAATTTTAATATTCCAGGAAGGCCAAATTGTAATTGTAGTCAAGAAATCAGGAGATTAGAAAATAGAATCTTTTCACTAGAAAGAGAAGTAAATAGACTACGCGCTAGAGTATCTAGAATTGAAAATAATATGCCAACCATGACCCCATTTAGTGAAAATCAAACATCCAATTACAATCCAAACAGTTACAATTTAATGTAAGACTCCAATATGGAGTTTTTTTCATGAAAAAAAAGGACTCCAATTAGAGTCCTTTTGACTATAAAAATATACTTTCTAAAAATCTTAGATTTACCTACGAATAAATTTTCTATAACATTTACCGTTCTTAGATTTTAATTCTTCTAAATCTGAGTATCTTGCAAATATTTCAATCAGATTAGACTGACGAGAACTAAGAAGAAGGCTAGTAATCGCGGGAGCCGTTTTTCTAAAAGTAAAAACAAACTCAGTATCAATATTATTAGCTAGTGAATCCGTGATACCCTGATAAATCGCATCATATTGTTCTTCTACCAGTTTTCTTTTTTCTTCTAGGTCTTGATTTAGAATTTCAATTCCTGAAGGAATTTTTAAATCACTTTCTCTACAAATCTTAACTTTGTTTTGTAAATGACGAAGTAAAAAGTTAACAGCACAATTTAAATTAGAAATCTTCGCAGGACCAAACAAACAGATATCAGGCTTTTCTTCCTCACCCATATGATAATAATCATAAACAGTACAATCTTTCCATGCTTTTCTTTCAAAATTAATTCCAAGCGTTGGTGCATAAGAAATTGGAACCTCTTTCGATAGTTCTAAAGCTGTTTGTAAGCATTCATGATCCATCGTTAATTTACTTAACCTCGCATTAAAGTAATCAAGTGCTTCCTTAGAATCATCTTTAAAAATAGATGCAATAGTTTGAAGATTTTCTAAGGATAAACCATCGATTAATGCTTTTTGTTCTTTTGTCATAATATCACTCCCTTTTGGTGGCCTATTATAACACACTTTTCTCATGATGTAAACGATTTTTAGTAAAGTGCCTTTATACCATACTTTATCTTTTCATATTGTAAAAATCAATATTTCTAATGATTTATGAATTATTTAATTTTATAGTTTTAAATACGTGGTATAATAAAAATGGTGATAGAATGAACTTTATAGAAAAGATAGAAAAAGAAAGATATGAACAATTTGTGAAAAATCATAAAAAATCACATTTCCTTCAAAGCTATGCTTGGGGGGAATTTGCAAAGAAAGAAAAGAAACTTCTACCACACTATGTTGGTCTAGAAAATAATAAAAAAGAATTGGTCGCAGCGGCACTATTATTAGAGAAAAAACTTCCGTTTGGCTTTAGTTACTTTTATGCACCAAGAGGATATGTCATTGACTTTCATGATACTTCCTTAGTAGAAGAATTCACAAAAGAATTAAAAAAATATGTGAAGCAAGAAAAGGCAATCTTTATTAAAATTGATCCCGATTTAATATATCATCAAGAGACAAATGATGGTGAAATCATCAGCGAAAAAGATAAAGATATCATTCAAAGTTTAAAAAAAATCGGATATCGTCACTTAGGCTTCACTAAAAACTTCGAAACAATGCAGCCCCGTTACACTTTCCGGATTGATTTTGAAAAAGAATGGGAGAAAATAGAATCCGGTTTTTCAAAAACCACCAAGCAAAGAATTAAAAAAGCAGAAGACTTAGGAGTAGAGGTATCGATTGGAAAAAAAGAGGATATTGACACCTTCTACCAATTAATGATTTTAACGGAAAATAGAAAAGATTTTATCACTCATAATGAGCGCTATTACGAAAGCCTATATGAAATTTGGAATCAGGATAATTCCTGTAACCTATTTTTGGGAAAAGTAAATATAGATAAAATGGTAAAACTAGAGAAACAAACCATCAACCAATTAGAAAATAACTTAATTCCACTTCAAAAAGAATCTTTAAGTAAAAGTGAAAAAAGTAAAAAACAAGAAATGGAAAAAAGAATTGAAAAGTTAAAAAAAGACATCGAAAAATATAAAGAAGATAAGAAAAAATACGGAAATGTTATCACATTAAGTGGTCATTTCATTATCGAGTATGGAAACAAGGCATGGGTTTTATATGCTGGAAATCATAATATTCTGTCAGAGACCTACACAAATTATAAAACCTACCAAGAACACATCAAATATTACTATGATAAAGGAATTAAAATCTATGATCAATTCGGAACCATTGGGGATTTAAGAAAAGAAAATCCCTTGTTAGGCCTTCACGAGTTTAAAAAGAAATTTGGAGGAGACTATGTAGAATTTTGTGGAGAATTTGATTATGTTTTAAATCGACCAATGTATTTTATCTTTACAAAACTTGTTCCACTCTACCGAAGTATGGTAAAAAATATAGCGAAAAGAAAAGGAAAGAGATGAAATCATGAAATTAATCACACTCACTCCAAAACAATTTAAAGACTTTGCGGATAATCACCCACAAATCAGTTTTCACCAAACCAAAGAATGGGGAGAATTAAAAGAAGAAAATGGGTGGAAGTATCACTTATTGGGACTCATTGATGATAAAGAAAAAGTAAAAGCAGGATGCTTACTATTATCAAAGATGACTCCAATTAAACGAAATATGTTCTATTCACCTAGAGGTTTTTTAATTGACTATCAAAACTTCGATTTATTAAAAGAATTCACTGAAAAAATAAAAGAATATGTAAAAAAAGAAAAAGGAATATTCATTAAAATTGATCCTTATGTTTCATATAAAGAGCGAGATATTCATGGACAGATTGTAGAAGGTGGAGAAGATAATCAAGAATCATTCGACAACTTAATCAAACTTGGATACAAGCACTTTGGATTCAATTTAATGCAGGACACCCTACAACCTCGTTGGATCTTTACAACGACAACAAAAAATCGCACTGTAGAAGATATCATGAAAGAAATGGATCCGAAAACAAGACAAATTCTAAGGAAAAATGAACGTGAATGTATCAGAACGAGAGAAATCACAGAAGAGGAACTTCCACTCTTTAAAGACATCATGGCACATACGGGAGAACGACGTGAATTTATTGATCGTCCTCTAAGTTATTACCAAGAAATGTATAAACATCTAGGTGGAAGCCATAATATTTTAAAAATACTAGTGGCTTTTCTTCATACTAAGGAACTAATAGAAGAACTTGAGAAAGAGATGGATGAAAACAAAAAAGAAATGGCAGAGCGAGAAAAGAAATATAAAGAAAATCCAGCGAAGATGAATGAGAAAAAATATCAATCCAAACAAAAAGAAAATCAAAATAACATTAATCGACTACAAAAACGCATTGAAAAGACGAAAAAACTCCAGGAAGAAAATGGAGATATCATCCCTCTTGGTGGAATTTTATTCTTAATCTATGGAAACGAAGTATTATCTTTAGTAGGAGGATCCTATCAAAAATTTATGGAATTTCAATCTGCCTATACCGTTCATTGGGAAGGTGTAAAATACGCCATTGAGCATCAATATGAACGTTATAATTTTTATGGAATTACAGGAGATTTTAGAGAAGAAAATCCATTATTTGGTCTTTATTCATTTAAAAGAGATTTTGGTGGACAAGTAGTCGAACTACTCGGTGAATTTGACTTAGTTGTCAATCGACCATTCTATTACTTATACAAAATATCTTTTAAAATGTATCGAGGTTTAAAAAATTTAAAAAATCATATAAAAAAGTAAAAAGCTCACAACAAGAGCTTTTTATTATGTTTCATATTTTTTAGACAATGAGCTTATTTCGGAGATTGCATTGTAATGATGTCAATTTTAAGATATTAATTTGCCTCTGAAATCTTATTAATTTCCTCAATCGATAAGCCAGTAATCTTAGAAATTAGAGAAATCTCTAACTTTTCTTTTAGCATCGCTTTTGCAATCTCTATTTTTTCTGTCTTCTTCCCTTCCTCTTCAGCATGATATAATTCTGTGTTTCTTAACATTTCTTGGTGTAGTTCTTTATCGTAAAGTCCAATGATTTCTTCATCCTCTGATGCATCTAAAGCATCACTTACATATTCACTCATGACTGGATCCTCCCCAATTAGATCTTCTAGGCGTTCAGAATTTCCTTCATTAAATACTAAAAGTA
>DLAC01000029.1 GCA_002493865.1 Caryophanales bacterium UBA7057 | reverse complement strand
GGGAAATGGTTCTCCTTCTTTTCTATCACTTAACTTATAAATATATTCATCACTCATTGGTAAATTCAATCTACATTCTATTTCTTTTGTCATATGGCCCTCCTTTAGAACTTAAGTAAAATCAATTACCTTCTAATTACATTATTTCTAAAAAGTAACCAATGGGACAAATTTTTTTTATTTTAAAACGAAAAAGAGGTCAATTTAATTTGGACACTCTTTAATCACTCGAATATAATTTCTCTAAAGTTAAGAAAGAAGCGAATCAATAAATGAAATTTCGTTAGATAAAACATTAGATTCTTCGTCCATAGAGTGAGATTCTTCCTTAATTTCAGTTTTCCTAGATTTTTCCTCTTCCTCTACTTGATCAAACATAGCATTAATCATAGTTAACTCATCTAATAAAGCCTCATTGACATCCGTCTTTTCTTCGACAGTAGTTTCTGATAAAGAAGGGCTCATACCTACTGTTTCTGCCTTGTCCTCTTCTTTTGAAATCGTAATATCTTTTACTGCCATCGGTTCTTCTCTTGAAATACTAGCATCTACTAATTTTAACGAATTTTCCATAGAATTTTTTAATAAAGCAGTTACTGTTTTTCCAAATAGAGAAGTACTTTCTTTTGGTACTGAAACATCTATTTTTTGAACTTTAAATTCTTCGTTATTTTCTATATCTTTTAAAGAGGCATCAAAGGAGTCTTTCAATATACGAAAAGAGGGAGATTCTAAATCAAAGATAGAAGAACTATCTTCTACTTCAATTGGAGGAAGCTGTGTTGGCTCTATAGATTTATTTTTCTCAAAAACGGGTTCTTCTAACTCCTCAATTACTAACGAAGAAGTACCCATAGAAGAAATACTATCTTCCTCTGCCAGTGAAATATCTTGTACTTTTTCTACATCACTAGGTGGTGATTTAGAAACATTTTCTGCCGTTTCTCCAATAGATTTTAAAGAAGCATCAAAGGATTCTTTTAATATACGAAAAGAGGGAGATTCCAAATCAAAGATAGAAGAACTATTCTCTATAGTGGATGAAATATCTTTTGTACTTTTAAAACTGTCCACTTGAACCTCAGGAATACTTTTCTCCACTTTTGATATATCTTCAGACTCTAAAACATCCAAGGGAGAAGGCATTTCTGGCACAATAGGGATGGCAGCCTCTAAATTAGGTTCACTAATTTTAACCGGCGGAGTAGGCACAGTTTCTAATACCTTTTGTTCTAATGTCTTCACTTCTACCTTTTTCTTTCTAGGAATTGGATCTACACATTTCTTATCATCAAATCCTAGTACTGGATATCCTCCAAATGGAAATAGAAGCAAGAAAAATCCAAAAGAAGTTTTGTGATTAAATTTTTTTGCTAACGCAAAAGGAAGGGCGAATAATACATAAATATTATAAATAGGTACTAATAGTAAAAGACATTTCCATCCTTTTCTATAAGCAATATCAAATAATAAATAAAGATTATAAAATGGAATAAATCCACCCCAAGCTGGTCTTCCAGACTTTCGAGCGGTCTCACAAATACCAAGAAACATCAAAAAGAATAATAATCCCACCATAATGGATAGTTCAAGCCAATATGGTCTTAAAGGATTAATAAAATCTTTCATAATATCTAACAAAAACAATTGACTCATGTTTGATCCTCCCATCAATGACTCGTCCAATTTTCAACTACATTACAACTACTACTCTGTGGCATTGGATTAGGCATTTCCATCTTTACAATAATTGGAATTCTAAAAGCACTACCAAAGACAAGACAATTTCCAACCTGTAAAGTCTTCTGTTTTTCAATGATATCCTCTGTAATATTTGGAATCATTTTGGTAATATATTCAATATCTCTAGGGTGACTCATCTTAAATATAAAGAAATTACTACATTGGGAAATTACGGTTTCACTCAAATCCACAGGTCTTTGAGAAATTAGAGCCATAATAACTCCATACTTTCTTCCTTCTTTCGCCACACGGTCAAAGATATTATATCCAAATAGGAATTCATCTTGATCATTTTGAACATATCGATGTGCTTCTTCTAACAAAATATTAAAAGGAAGAGTTCCACGTTGTATTTTCCTAGATAATTCAAATATTAAACGAGTAAAAATTTTAACAATGGACTTGGCAAAAGCATCATCTACATCTTCTAAATTAATGTTAATTAATTGAAATTTCTGATTATCTTTCACAATCAAACTACTAATATATTGATCTAGTCGAACAAAGTCTTTATATTCAAAAAATTTCGCATAAGGACCAATCACTAAATCATGAAGTTTTACTTTTAAAGTAATTGCATCTGCATAAACGTTTTCATTTCTTAACCAGCCTTCACTAATTAAGGCAAAGTTTAAAGCATTTTCCATATCAGTTAAAGTAAAATACTTCACTTCTGTTGGTTCATATTGATTGAGTTCTGGTTTAATAAACTTAGCCAAATATTCTGTTAAAAGAACCCTTTCTGAAAATTGATCATTCGAATCAATCAAGAAACATTCTTGTAATTTCCGAGTATAACCAATTCCTTGAACGGTGGCATTCAAATTAAATTCATTGGTTGGGCAAGTATTAAAAATAGAGAAAATTTCATCCCTTTTACTAGCGGATCCCTGATTAGAATAAAGGATTGTCATAATGGCATTGGCAATTAAATGGTTTTTATAATCCAGTGCCTCTCCATCAGATTGAGAAAATATTTTAACTAATTTCATCATTTTTTCAATAATAGAAAGCTGTGTATGCGTATTTGCAGACAGTAGTAAAGCAATATCTTCCATATTTAATAGCCAGATAGGAATACTTAAAAGCTCTCCTTGATGTGCATTATTTGGATTCGTTGTAAAAAAGCGGAAATGATAGTTTGGATTCACCTCATTAATTTTAGAAAAAGCGGTAAAGTATTCTCCAGAGGAATCAAAAATCAGAAAATTAGACTTAAAAGGAACAAACTCTGGATTATAGAAAACATTTTGAATCGTTCTTGCAACCCCACAACTTTTTCCACCACCAGTATTTCCAAAAATACACATATGGGTACTAAACAATTCATTGATACTAGTGTATACCTTTTTATTTGCATAAAACGGACTAATTCCAAGTTCCATCAAGCCAAATCCTGGATTTCCAACAATTAAAGATAGTTCTTCTACTGTTAACGTACGAATAGATGCATTCAAACTAGGTTTCTTTAAAACTCCTCCAATAAACTTCCCATCTGAAATCTGACCTAACAGTTTTACTTTTACAGAGTCGGCAAGTAAATCTTTCACCTCTGCTAAAATTGTTTTTTCACTATCCTGTAAAATTAGAGGCATATTCATAATATCAGACTCAATCGCACCACGATTGGCAAGTTTAATTTCAGCATCATAATCCCCAATATATATAATTTTCTCAAACATCTTACATTTCCCCTTTAATTCTATTACTTAAATTAATTCTTCTAATTGTTTCTTGATATCAGATGGAGCATTTTCTATCAAATGGCGAATTTTTTCTGCTTTTTCATATAAATGAAGTGTACTCTCATAAAATTCTAGTTTTTCTTCTACAATTTTAATTTGTCCATGAACAGCATTTCGACTTACATTACTATTTTCAGCAATTTCTCCAAGAGATAAGTCATCAAAATAATATGCTTCAAAGTACTCTCTTTGCTTCTCAGTAAAAAGGAGTGAATAATAATCATATAAGTTGTTTAAATATATTTTCTTATCCATAAACTCCTCCTACATCATGTCTTTAAATAGTCCATAGATATATTTTTCAATATCGAAGGATTGCAAATCTTCTTTGGCTTCTCCGAGTCCAATATATTTGACGGGAAGCATTACTTCTTCTTTGATTGCAAGAACGATACCACCTTTGGCAGTTCCATCTAGTTTTGTTAAAACAATTCCTGTAATATTGGTGATTTCTTTAAACTTTTTAGCTTGGCTGATTCCATTTTGACCCGTAGTCGCATCAATAATCAAAAGTGTTTCATGAGGGGCATCAGGAATTTCACGTCCGATAATTCGATTGATTTTTTCTAACTCATTCATTAAGTTTACCCGATTTTGAAGACGTCCTGCCGTATCGATTAAAACAACATCATAAGATTCTTCTTTTGCTTTTTTAAGTCCGTCAAAAACAACAGATGCAGGATCACTGCCTTCCTCTTTCCCAACAAAACCAACATCGACGCGCTCGCTCCATTCTTCTAATTGTTTCGTAGCGCCTGCACGGAAAGTATCTCCTCCCACTAATAGAACTTTTTTACCTTCATTTTTGAGTTTCCAAGCAAGCTTTCCAATCGTTGTCGTTTTCCCTACACCATTGACTCCAACAAATAATAAAACGGTAGGACCACTTTCTGCATAATTAATTTTATTGGTTAGAATACTATCATCGACATAAATGATAAATAATTCATCGACAATAATTTCCTTTAAATCTTCTGGATTTTCTAGTTTTTCTTTTCTCACACGATCTCTTAATCGATCCATAAAACTCATCACTGTATTTACACCAATATCTGCCATAATTAAAATTTCTTCTAATTCATCGAAATATTCGTCTGTAATTTTTTGATAGCGAGATGTCAACCCAATTAAATTTGACACAAAGCTCTTTCGCGTCTTTGTAAGTCCCTTTTCGTATACCTTGACATCTTGATTGACATTAGAAACAGTTCTTTCCTTCACAGGTGCTTCTATCTTATTTTTATTTATTTTCTTAGATTCTGTGTTCTTATTTTCGACAATTTCTGAAGTAAAGTTTTCACTTTTTTCTTCCGTTTCTTGTCGCATCACTTCACTATCTAATCCTTCTTCATTAGACACTGAAGATGTTTTAAACATATCTTTTATTTTACTAAATAGTCCCATAAATCCTCCTGTTAGATACTTCATCATCTATACTACATTATAACAAAGTATCCATAAAATTACTACATAAAACAAAAAGAAAAGTGAAGTAATCATAAGTATGAATCTTCGCTCTTCTAAAAATAAGGACACCTACTAAAATCTAAAATTTTCTAAAACTAAAAAATAGATATCAAACGATACCTATTTTTTCATAATTCATATAATAACTTCGTCCAATCGAGCATAATTACTTTAACTTTGTGAATCCACAAGTAGAAGAAAAGGATTTCTTTTTAGAAGCAGGGCTAACCACTTCTATTAGATTAGTACTCATTTCTTGAAACATTATACATTTATATTCATGAATTCTATTTTTATATTCAGTAGAAATAATTTGATTAGTTCTATTATTCTTTAAAGCAATTTCTAACGCCCCTTTTAATCTAAAATCAATTTGACTATATAAAGTTCTTACTTTACGTTCTGTAAAGGAATCATAGGAATGCCCTTGTCTTTTTCCATACATATAAGTAGCAACATAGTCTAACAAACATTGCAAATTATCCCAGTAAGCAGGAAAACCAGTAAGTTCAAAGAAATTTTGTCTTAAGAAAGATTGATTAAAAGAAGCATTTTCTTCACCTTGTCTGAATACTTTAACAGGAGCTCCCAATACCAATCCAACCTTACTACAAAGAATGGATTGATCAATAAAAATTCCATAAATTCTACCATTTAATCGAACTTTTCCAGGTTCTTTTGGACTTGGAATAAAAATTTGTTTGGCTGCTAGTTTTCTTTGTTCCTCTGGAATCAATTCATATTCTTGATTGGAAGTTTCTTCTATCTTTTTTTCATTTACTTGTAGATTTAGTATTTTTTCTTCTTCTTTCATACAACTTTCCCTCTTTTTCCTCGCATATTTTAGCATATTTCCTAAAAAATGTAAAGGGAAAAACAAAATAGAGAAGGAAGGAATGGACAAACTCACTTTTTTTTAGTATAATTTTATCGGTTAGTTCTTTTATATCAAAAATTAACTTAAGAAAGGAGTATTTAAAGTGAAAATAGATAAACCAAATGAAACAAAGATAATTGTTTTGGGTGGTTTAGGCGAAGTTGGAAAAAACATGTATTGTTTAATGCATGGAGAAGAAATTGTTATTATTGATGCGGGAATTCGTTTCCCAGAAGGTGATTTATTAGGAATTGATTATGTTTTACCAGATTTTACTTTTCTAAAAGAGAATCAAGATAAAATAAAATGTCTAATTATTACACATGGACATGAAGATCATATTGGAGGAATTCCATTTTTATTACAATCTTTAGAAATTCCAGCAATTTATGCGCCAAATCAAGCAAGAGAATTAATTGCGATTAAACTAGAAGATAGAAATATCAGATATGATCATTTATATGCATATGATGATACTACAAAGCTAAAATTTAAAAATTTTGAAATTGAGTTTTTTAGAACAACACACTCTATTCCTGACTCTCACGGAGTCTATTTAAAAACACCAAACGGAAGTGTTGTAACGACAGGAGATTTTAAATTTGACTTAACCCCAATTGGACCAATGGCAGACTTACATAAAATGGCTGAACTTGGAAAAAGAGGAATTGACTTATTAATCAGTGATTCGACCAATGCATTAAATGAAGGAATGTCTATTAGTGAGTCCAAAGTAGACGACACTTTAATGGATATTTTTAATCAATACCAAAATAGAAGAATTATCATCGCAACCTTCGCATCCAACATTTATCGCTTAAAGCATATTGTAGAAACATGTTATAAACATAACCGAAAAATCTGTGTCTTCGGAAGAAGCATGGAAAATAATATTCAAATTTCCATCAATGGAGGATATATTGATCATAAAGAATTATTTATCACTCCAGAAGTTGCCAATACTTTAAAACCTGGAGAAGTAACCGTCTTATGTACAGGTTCCCAAGGAGAACCACTCGCTGCCTTATCAAGAATTGCAGAAGGAACGCATAAACAAGTTTCTCTAAGACCAGATGATATCGTTATTTTCTCATCTTCTCCAATTCCAGGAAATGCAGTAGCAATTTCAAAAACAATTAATAAATTGTATTTAAAAGGAGTACAAGTATTTACAAACAGTAACTCAGATGGGGACTTACATACCTCTGGACATGCAAATGAAGAGGAATTAAAACTAATGATTCGTTTGTTTATGCCAAAATATGTAATGCCATTCCATGGAGATTATCGAATGCTAAAACATCATGCAAATATCGCAATTGACTGTGGAGTTCCCAAAGAAAATACATTTGTATTAGAAAATGGAGACATTTTATCTTTGAGAAATCATGAGATTACAAAAGCAAAAGAAAAAGTCTCTGGAGACGATGTCTATGTCGATGGAAATCGAATTGGCGAAGTAGGAAGTGCTGTTATTCGGGATCGAAAGATGATGTCTAATGATGGAATCCTTGTAGTCATTGCCAATATTAATATGGAAAAAAGGAAACTATTAATAAAGCCAAATATTACAACACGTGGTTTTATCCTAGTGAATGAAAACGAAGAATTAATCAAACAAATCGAGATGATTTGTGAAAATATTTTAAATGATCGACTCAAGAATAGTAAAGATAATATCAATGAATTAAAGAGTAAATTAATCAGTGAACTAATCATTCATACAGAAGGACTAACAGGTAGAAGACCAATTATTTTACCCGTAATTATTGATATTAAACGATAAGAAAAACATTCAGAAATTTCTGAATGCTTTTCTTTTTTATTGGGTCACAGCAGCGATTTCACTTTTCATTTCTACTTCTAATTCAGAAGAAGGAATAATTTTTTCATCACTCCACTCTGACCAATCTCCATATTCAATTTTTTGACAAGGTCCGGTGCATAAATTACAACATTGATTATCCGTTGTTAATGTTTTACCTCTTGGACAAACATTTTCTACTGGTGAAACACACTCACAAGGCATATCACACGTAGTATCAACAATTTCAAACTTACGGGAGCGATACTGATAGACTCTAAAACCATCTTCTACAATAATCTTTCTAGTTTTTCTCGTCTCATTTCCAATTTTATCAGAAAGAAAATAAGAAATTTCATATTCTCCTGGTACTGTTAAATTTAAGTTAGATATATCTACTTCATAGTCCTCAATTCCAGATCCACGATCTAAAACAGATACATTGAGTCTTGGATCAAACTTGCTTCCGATCGTTACATATAAAGGATTGATAAAATAAATTTCTGGTAAATCTTGATCGATATTAGAAACAACAACGGTTGCCTTTTTGCTTACCTTTCCTTTCTTATTTCTGGCAAGAATTGTAAGTTCCTGATTTTCAGTGACCTCTAACTGATTACTTGTTTGCCAAGATAATCCACCATCAAATGAGAATTCACTGACATTTCCTCTACTTTTATCTACCGTTACAATCACAGATTCATTGGTCCACTCTGTGGTAGATAGAGTCGCTTTAGGAATTTCTAATCGATTCTGATTAAAATAATTAACAAGGAATAGAATGACTACAATAATAATCGTCGCAATTCCTAAAATGGTAAAAAAGATAATTCCAAGTTTTCTATCATCTTCTGCATGATTGGGAACATTTGTAACGTCAATGGGGCGTCCATATTGATCGACGGGTCCCATATATTCTACTTTTTTCTTTCTCATACTACTGACCTACCTCTCCTTCTGTCGCACCATCTTCTTTAATCATCGTTTCAACTTCTCGAGTAGGAGTTGCCTTGACTTCTTCTTGATCCCATTCACTCCATTCTCCCCAAATCGTTCTAGAACAAGTCTTATAGCAAGTATTACAGCATTCTCCTTTTTCATTTAAAGAGTATCCGGTTGGACATGTTCCTGTCGATGAAGCGGTGGAAGAGGAAACACAATTACATAAGTATGGTTGGCATTCATAAGACTCTACCTTTCCATCACGATAGCGATAATACGTTCTTCCTACAATATCTTTTACAATAATAGTTCTTGTTTTTTCAACGAAGTTTCCTGCGCGGTCAAAGGCAGAGTATACGACTTGATGTTCTCCTTCCCTAGTTGTATCAATCGTACTAGGAACCGCTGTATAATTATTACTTAATCCAGAGTCTTTGTCTGAAACTTGAACCCCTGTTCTAACAGAAAAAGAGGAACCCATTTGAACTGTTGTCGTTGATTCAAATACCATTTCTGGTGGAGTTCGATCAATATTAGAAACTGCAACTGGAATTTTTTTACTCATTTTATTTTTAGTATCCATCACCTGAATCATGACTTCTCCATTGTCATTCATGGTATACGTATTATTCGATTGCCAAGTCACTCCTCCATCAAACGAATAAGATAAGATCTTACTACTATCATTCGTAATTGTCACTATGATATCATCTGTCGTCCATTCTTCCGTGGATAAAGCATAGGTTGGAAATTCGATTAAAGGACGAGTGTCACTATATAAATAAATACCAATAGAAAAAACAACAATAAAGAAAACACTAATCGCAATGGTAAAGATTAGAATATTCTTTTGTTTTTTCTTGGAAACTTTTTCTAATACTTGTTCTTCATTATACATATGGAATGCTTCCTTTCTATTCTATTATAAATATAACAAATTAGAGGAAAAGTTACAAGAAAAAAAGAGACTTATTTTGCCTCTTCTTGTGCTCTTGTTTCCCGGATGACAGTCACCTTAATTGTACCAGGATATTGCATTGTAGATTCAATTTGTTCCTTAATATCTCTTGCAATTTTATGAGAAGTTAAATCATCTACTTGTTCTGGTTTTACGATAACTCGAAGTTCTCTACCGGCTTGTACTGCGTACGTTTTATCAACTCCGTCGATATTATTTCCAATAGACTCTAACTGTTCTAAACGCTGGATGTAGTTTTCTAAGGAATCATTTCTAGCACCTGGACGAGAAGCACTTAAAGCATCCGCAATCGCTACAATGATAGAAATGACACTCGTTGCTTGTGTATCTCCATGATGAGATGCGATAGAATTAATAACAACTTCAGGTTCATGATATTTCTTTGCTAAATCAACACCAATTGTTACATGGCTACCTTCTACCTCATGGTCAATGGATTTTCCAATATCATGTAATAATCCTGCTCTCTTCGCAAGCCCTACATTTTCTCCTAATTCTCCTGCTAAAACACCAGATAAGTGAGCAACTTCAATCGAGTGTTGTAATGCATTTTGTCCATAACTCGTACGGAAATGTAATTTACCAATTAACTCTACTAACTCTGGATCCACCTTTGTGATTCCCAGTTCAAATAAAGCATCATTTCCATATTCCATAATTTTAGATTTCATATCTTTACTAACTTTATCATACAGCTCTTCAATTCTAGTAGGATGAATTCTACCATCTTTTAATAAAGTTTCTAAAGTGACACGTGCAATCTCACGACGAAGAGGATCAAAACTAGATAAAACTACTGCTTCTGGTGTATCATCAATAATTAAATCTACTCCCGTAATCGCCTCAATTGTACGAATATTTCTTCCTTCTCTACCGATAATTCTTCCCTTTAAATCATCATTTGGAAGATTTACCACAGTCACAGTTTGTTCATTTGCAACATCAGATGCAAACTTCTGCATAGAACTAACAAGTAACTCCTTTGACTTTCGATCTACCTCTAATTTTGCTTCATTTTCGCTTTCTCTAATATAAGCAGAAATTTCCTTAGACATTGCTTCCTTGACTTTACTCATCACCATTTCTTTGGCTTTATCAATTCCAATTCCTGAAATTTCATGTAATAAATCTAATTGTTGTTGTTTTATTTCTTCCACTTTCACTTGCTCGTCTTGGATTTCCTTTTGTTTATCAAACAATTTATTTTCACGTTCATCCAATGTAGATTCTCTTTTTTGATAAAGTTCATCACGCTTGTCCATATTTTTTTCTCTTTGAATCAAACGTTCTTCTGATAATTTAATTTCATTTTTCTTTTCTTTTAATTCTTTTTCATAATCAAGCTTTAATTTATGTATTTCTTCTTTTGTTTCTAAAATAGACTCTCTTTTTGCTTTTTCTGCATCTTTTTTTGCCTTTTCCATTAAAGATTCTAATTTTTTAGAAGCACTATTTGCTCTATAGTAATTGAAAAGAACACATAGTCCAAAACCTACAATTAATCCAATAACGACTAGTAAAATGGAGAATCCTAAATCCATATCTATACCTCCATTTCTTTCTATGTACATAATTATTCATAATCATTACATCTAATTCTATTGTAAGTTTAATAGAAAAATAAGTCAAGAATTTGATTGATCTATATCAATAAAAAAAATAGGTACTAATACATCATCAAAAATGGGCAACGGGTCAATCAACAATATAAAACGTAGGAAACGAAGACACAATGAGTATAAAATTTTGGAAGGTAAAATTCATTCAATTTTATCAAATACAAATTAGTAATGCCCTATGTATCCCTAACAGCATGATTAAGTAAATTGTAAACTACACGACAAGAAAATTCCTTTAAATGAAAAAAGGACAAGCTAAATTTATTGAAACTTATCCTAATTTAAAATTTGAAAATATCCTTAAGGGAACCCTTTTAGATAACTAAAACTAGAGGTTTTTTTAGTAAGTAGATTTTTTATGACCTTTGTTTAATCAATTACTTAATCCTTCTTCAAGACTAGACAATAATTTGTTATATGCTTTCATAAATCTCAAATAATCATCAACATCAACTGATCCTATTTTAAACATTATATTTTGAGGTGGAATAGAATACACTTCATCACACTTAACTATGCTATCATCATTAAGACCGTTTAATGAGTTTTTATCCAATGGTTCATTGTATTCATATTCAAAATTATCTTTACACTTATCCCTATGTGAAGATACCAACATTCCAAAATATTCTACCGGAACTAATTCATTTTTATCTACATCAATTACTACAAATAAATGATTTTGTCCAGGACTTCCATTAGAATAATTATATTTTGAAACGAACACAATATCTCCTATCTCATAGTCGCTTTTTCTAGTCTTCATTATAAGATAACCCCTTAATTAACAAAATAATTAACATTGCCTTTATGCGTTTCTTTTTCTGCAGGAACTTTTTTGAATGCTTCTGTGTGTGGTTTTATAATGCCTCTTGCCTTAGCATCTTTTATCATACTTTTTACTTTTAATTTGTCTATTACTTGTGCAAAGGTTTTCTTTTCCTCTTTCATAGTGCATCCTCCTCTCCTATTATTCAATTAAAATATAACATACAAAGTATTACAAAAGCAACTGAATTGGTTTTCATATCATACACCAATTAGTGCAATTTATCAATTATATTATACAGTTTCGTTTCAAAATTATACGTAATATACAATCATTTCACTTAGTAGTTAAGGAGTAGAAGCGTCTCACAATCCTACATATAATCACCCGTCTGAAGTATGCAAGAAGAAGATTTACATCCTCATACTACTTAATTATATTATACAATTAAAATTGACTAGTTGAACAAATTTATTCAAGAAAACAAGTTATTCTTCTTTTGGAAATAAATTCATATGCGTAACACACCATTCATATCTTTGAGTCAGTTGTTTTTGGTTAGAAGATGGTACTTTCCTTTGAAGGCCTTTCTCCCTATAAAAGACTGCAATTCCTAATTCTTGGGCAACTCGGATTTCTTCTTCTGTAGGTGAGTCTTCACAAAGAACTCCAAGAGGAAGGATTGGTTGATGATTCATAGAATAAACGATTTCATTGTAATTAGCCGTCAGTGCCATAAAGTCTTCTAAAGTATAAAGTCTTCTTTTATAGTAAATGTTATTGTACTCGACTTTCATAGGTCCTTGAGAATAGGCATCTTCATGATTGATAATTCCAACACACATAGGATCTAAAGTACCATAGATAAACTTAACCGTATGATTTTTAGTTTTTTCATAGAATATTTGATGATTTAAATCCTGTAAACTGAAACATACCATGTATCCCTCACCATTTTTAATACGATGAATCATTTGATTAATTTGTTCTGAGTCTTCAATTAAAATTCCTGTATTATGGACAAGAATAAGGTGATCCAAATTACTAATATTATAATAAGGAACACCATAATTGTTGTCTTTAGAAACTAAGTCTTTGGGTGAAAGTATACGACTATTGACTTCTTCTACAAATTTATTTTTTTGATTTTCCCAATCATCATATAAGATATCTTTTAAAGGTAAATCTTTTATCTTCTGATAGAAATCAATAATATAAAAGATGTCAAAATCTTCAAAATGAATGAAAAACTCATAAATAAAGTCCCCCTCTAATTTTCGATGATTTCTATTTGAAAATTCATAAAGTGTTCGAATATCAATCAGTAGATTATAAGGGCTCGTTTCAAAGTATCTACTGATGAATAATCCTACCGCAATATACTTAGATAATTCTTGATAAAATTGAAGTCTAGGGATACTTTTTTTACTAGAACGGGTAAATATTCTTTCCTTCACTTGATCTTTTAAAGAATTGGAAGCCCACTCTAAATCATCTTCTTCTATATCCTTAAAAGAAGATTCATACTCTTTTCGTAAGCTTGGTAAAATTCCTTGATTTACGTTCATCATTTGATAATCACAAAATCTTTGATGTTCTTCCAAACAATGAATACCACTAGAATTTTCCCAAACAAAAAGCATATTCAAATAAAAATTTTCGACATTTATATCATGAGCAATTTTTAGAAAACGTTCATCAGAAAATAGTTTTGAGGGAACCTCTAACTTAGGATTAATCCTCATGAGACGAATGAGTTCATCAGGGTTTTCTAAATAATAGGACGAAAACTCTTCATAATTTAATAGTTGATGAATCCCATGATACGCAAAGGCTTCCAGTACTTTATGAGTATAAATTTTAGGATGTTTAAAAAAGTAATCAACAAAATCAGTTCTACGAAATAAATCGTCTAAAACTCCATTGTGGTCAAAAGCATGAGAAAAGAAATTAACAAATTGATTAGCAAACGTTTCCCATTTTAATTTAAAAATACTAAATTCCATACCCACACAATTAGAATTCTTTTGATAATCTTCTTCTATATTATATTTTTCAATTAAGGTCTTAAATAATAAATAATATTCTTCTGGTCCTTGACATCTTTGATAATTAAACATGTCATAAACAAATAGATACTCTACATGTTCATATACCCAATCATTATCCGTAAGCATAGGATGATGAGGAATCGTAGCGAAAGAATTTATGGAAAGATCATCAAGGCCTAATTTCTTTTGAAGTTCTTTTGTTCTTAATTCAATGGCGAGATAAACACTATATGATAATACTTCTTCATAAGTTTCATTCACTATGATATCCCCCTTTAATTAGGCGTTATTATATCATAAAATCGTGAGCATTACAATCTTAAATACACTTTAAATACACTAAAAAAGGTACATGAATGTACCCTAGTTTTTAATATCTCTTTTTCTATAAACAAATAATGTAATGATTGTCAATAAAATGGCAACAACAATTCCAATTAGTAAACCATAACCAGTAAATACATTACTTCTTACAACTGCTTCTAGATAAATTCTGCTATTATAACGAACAAACCAATAATCTAAATAAGGAATTGGTGTATAACTTAAAAAATCTAAGAAAGTAAGCCCCAATTGAGAAATCAGGAACCAAACCATAAAAGAGAATACTGTTAAAATTGAAATAATACTTGCAGTTAACGATGTATTTAAAGTCAGTGCAGATAAACTAAATAATACGACTTGGAAACAACAAATAGGAATTCCACAGATGAGTAATTCTTTAAAATACCATAACCAGTAGTTGACCTCCACAACTTCTCCATGACTAACCAATAATTTTGCGGTAAATAAGTCCCCAAAGCCAGAATAGAGGCCAACCATCAAAAACAGAATCAAGGAACCTAATAACCAAAGTAAATAAGTATCCAAAATTAAATATATAATTTTCGAAAGTAGGATTTTCTCTCGTTTAATAGGCTTCGTAAGTAATAGTTTAATCGTTCCTTTATCATGTTCCCTCGCAACAATTCCTGCATGATAAATGGCAGATAAGAATAAAATGACAATTCCAAGATGAAGACCCAAGTTCATAAAATTCTTAGAGGTTGAATAAAGCGAATCTACATCATCTCCCTTTAGATATACGTCATGCTTTAACTCATGATCCATTGCATACTTTAGAATCTTTTTTTGCTTGTTTTGTTCTTCTCTCATAATGAGATTATATCTTTTACTTGCTTCATATCCATTAAAAGCTGGATTGACAAGACCCTTCTTATATTCTTCTAATGTTGGAATATGTCTTTCTTCCTCATTATACGCAAGAAACTGATATTCCCTCGCATTGAGAGCTCGATAATCATTAGGATCCAAAATTTTTCTTTTTATCATGTATTGATAGGTTTCTACAGCAGCTTTGCTAAGCGCAACATCATGTTTTTCAGCATCAAATAAAATCTGATTATAACTAAATTGACTGACAAGATAATACAAATTCTTTTGAATTGCTTCCTCTAACAAAGAAATTTGAGATTTTAAAAAAGTAATTTCTTTTTCAATCTCTGAAAGTTCAAAATCAAAATAATGATTGAGTGTAGAAATATAATGGGCTTCTACAAAAACAGATTCATTAGAAACATTATACTTCTCATGATTTTCTAGATAAGTCTTTAAGGTAGGACTCTGATAGTTTTCCTTTAATGTAATCATTGCTTCTAACTGTGGCATATAATATTGAAGTGTATATAAGGTTTCTTTTTGCCAACTGTTCTTTCCGGAGTTAGATAATTCTTTTCCCAGTAATTGATAAGTAGATAAGATTTTTTCATAAGAGGAAAAAATTCCCTCCTGAATCACATCATCAGCGTCTGCATAATCCTTTTTTGCATTTTCATAACGCCTTTCAAATTCTTTTTCTGATACTAGTAAGGGTTCAGAATAGGAATTACCCTTATAGAATTCTTCAAATTTAATGAAACCAAAGCAACATAAAGTAAGAACTAATACTGTAACAATTAATCTTTTCATAGAAAAGTTTTTAATAAATTCGCATCGCACTAATTGAATCATTTTCATATACACACCTACCCTATACTACCCGTTGTTTTTTCTAGGAACTCTTCTTCTAAACTGACATTTTTATTCTTAATTTCATCGATTGTAACATTTTCAACAATGGATCCATGATCAATCATAATAATACGGTCACATACATTTTCTATTTCGGACAGGATATGACTAGATATGAAAATAGTCATTCCATATACTTTATTAATTTCTTTTAGCATACTTCTTAACTCTTTAATCCCAAGAGGATCTAGACCATTCGTTGGTTCATCTAATACTAATAATTTAGGTTGATTTAAAAGCGCTTGTGCAAGTCCCAAACGTTGTTTCATGCCAAGTGAATAAGTCTTTACCTTATCATCAATCCTATTTTCTAATTTCACAAGTTTAATAATGGTCTCCATACTTTTCGTGTTTTTCTTTAAGCCATGCATTAAAGATGCGATTTTTAAATTTTTTCTTCCTGAAATATTATCATATAAATCAGGATTTTCTATAATACATCCAACATTTTTTAAAGCATTTTCAAAGTCTCTTTCTACATCAAAGCCACAAATTTGAATCGATCCGCTATCTATGTGATAAAGACCCAAAATTGATTTAATAAATGTAGACTTCCCAGCCCCATTAGGTCCTACAAAACCAACGATTTCTCCTTCTTCTAAGGAAATATCAACAGAATTTAAAACTTCATTTTTTCCAAATTTCTTCCTGATTCCAGTCGCCTCTAATACTTTCATCCTTACTCACTCCTATTATAACCATCCTATCATAAATTTGAAAATTTACAAACAAAAAGAGGAAGTAAATTCCTCCAAAAATTTCTTTTAATTTTTCTCTTCAATCGTATAATAAGCACGTACAGCTGTTTCAATTTCTGATGCTAAGTCTTTATGATCTTTCAAGAATAATTTAACGTTTTCTTTTCCTTGTCCAATCTTTTCTCCATGATAAGAATACCATGCACCACTTTTTTCTAAAATACCGCAGTCACTAGCAAGGTCAATTAATTCTCCTTCATGAGAAACGCCTTCTCCATACATGATATCAACCACAGCCGTTTTAAATGGAGGAGCCACTTTATTCTTGACTACCTTCACCGTCGTTTTATTTCCAACAATTCCGTCTCCCATTTTTAATGCTTCACTTCTTCTGACATCTAGACGAATACTTGCATAGAATTTAAGTGCACGTCCACCTGGAGTTGTTTCTGGATTTCCAAACATAACTCCTACTTTTTCTCTTAATTGGTTAATAAAAATAGCAGTGGTTTTTGTTTTATTAATTGTTCCAGAAAGTTTACGAAGTGCTTGACTCATCAGTCTTGCTTGAAGTCCTACATGCGCATCTCCCATATCTCCATCAATTTCAGCCTGTGGCACTAAAGCAGCAACACTATCGATGACAACGATACTGACTGCTTCACTTCGAACCAAAGCCTCACAAATTTCTAATGCTTGTTCTCCAGTATCTGGTTGTGCAAGTAACAACTCATTAATATCGACACCCAAATTCTTTGCATACACAGGGTCAAGTGCATGTTCTGCATCAATAAAAGCTGCTCTTCCCCCTCTTTTTTGAACTTCTGCGATTGCATGAAGTGCAAACGTTGTTTTACCACTAGATTCAGGCCCATAAATTTCTATAATTCTTCCCTTAGGATAACCACCAACTCCCAAAGCTATATCTAAAGATAAACTTCCACTCGGAGTTACATCTAATTCTAAATGCTTATTATCCCCAAGTTTCATAATAGAACCTTTTCCAAATTGTTTTTCAATATCGCTTAAAACCTTTTCTAAAGCCATATCCTTATTTGTATTATTGTCTGTCTTTGCCATAAAAACCTCCTACATTCATATCCTGACAATTCAATCATAATATATTTTTTTCAAAAATGCAATACTTTTTTCAAACAAATGTTTGTTCTTATGTAAAATATGCTTTTCTACTTATTATTATACAGAAAAAAAAGTCCGTCGGGACTTTAATCTTCGAAAAGAATATTTTTATTCATTGAATAATACTGTACCATAGATACTAAAGACATAATCGTTGCAAAATAAATAAAGAATAAATCCACTCTAATTCCTACATATTCAAATGGCATATTACTAAAGAATAAAAGAGTCATACCAATCATCATAGTTGCCGTTTTAATTTTACCAGAATGAATAGCTGCAACAACTTTTCCTTTAGAAGCTGCTTCCATACGAATCGTATCTACAACGATGTCTCTCGCTACTACAATGACTGGAATCAACGGATGAATTAGTCCTTCTGCTGTGAAGACAATAAGAATTGGATTTACTAAAATCTTATCCGCAATTGCATCTAAAATCTTTCCACGATTTGTCACCATATCATATTTTCTTGCAAGATATCCATCAAAAAAATCTGTAATACACGCAATAATAAAGATACACCCTGCAATGACATACCGTAAATCTAAATCAATCACAGTACGAACGACAGGAATTTCTACTCCAATCATATCAAATGGAAACACCAAAACTCCAATTAAAATAATCGAAAATACAATTCGAGCAACCGTTAACTTAGTAGGTAAATTCATAATATTCACTTCCATTTCCCAACAATTCATCAGTAATCGTAGGTTCTTTTGAAGAAACTTTATTCATGATAAAGAATATCAACAAAATCAAAACAAATCCAATTAACACTCCTAAAATAGGTTTTAATGGAATCTCTTTTCTATCTTTGATTTGTGTATAAGGAGAAGAAATTTGTTTTTTCTTTTCGTCTACTGTAGCACTTTCTTTCTTTTCCATGACCGTTGAAACAGAAATCTTAGAAGTCCTTTCAAACATAAAATCATTAAATTCATCGGATAATTTATTGACGTTCAAGCCCAAATACTTTGCATAGTCTTTGACATAATCTCGAAGAGTAAAGATATCCTTAAATGCACGAACATTCCCATCCTCAATATTTTCGAGTTGTATCATAGACATATTCAAGTCTTCACTGGCTTCTTCTAAACTGACACCATTTTTTATCCGAGCTTGCTTTAAATACTTCCCAATTTCTTTCATTTAAAACACCTCAATTAATCAAAATAATAATACTTTATAAGCCATGTTCTGTACCTATTCCTAGGTGACAAACATTTATCTACCGAATATCGGTCCTCGATTCCGTTATGATTCCTTCCTCGAAGCTCCCCTACCAAATTTGGGTTTCTCACTCGCGGGGTTTACCACGTTTCACCTTTTCCTTTCGAAAAAAATCGTCTCTGTGGCACTTTACAACTACTATTTCCTTATTCCAAAGAACTTAGGAAACCTCGTCGCCGTTAGCGAATGCTACCTAAGGTTATTTTTTCCCTTAGCACGAACACTAAAAGCATTCCAGCTTTTGTGAGCATGGACTTTCCTCTATATTATAAAAATATAGCGTTTGTCAAAGTACTATCATTGATTTCTTATTCCTCATCGCTTTCTAAATCACTAACCTCATCACTCAAAGCAGAACTTTTTCCATAGACAATTTTTTCAAGATTAGAGACACGACGAATAATATCCATATTGGTAACCTCTTTATCACTGGTTTTCGCAATATCAATACTCATTCTAACATTTCTGAGTTCTCTCTTCAAGTTCATAATTTCTTTTAATAGATCTTCTTTTTCCTTTTCTAGACCTTTAATAATGCTATAAAATTGTTCATAATCCCCAATAATTTGATCTAGAAATTGATCTACTTCTTTTAAACGATATCCTCTGGTATCAATTTTAAATTCTCTTTCTAGAATGTCTTGTGGTGTGAGAGAAATCTTATCCTGCATCATTTTTATCACCAATCCCTTACGCTATTATTATCCCAAAAAACGGACTAAAAGTCAATTGAAAGAGTCAAGCTCTTCTGCAATATAATAATCCCCATATTTATGTGCAAGTTTTAAATCTTTTTTAGTACGAATAGTCCACAAATAAATAGGAATACCGTATGAACGAATTTCCTTTAAAAATGGAGTTGGTACACCTCTAAGATCATAAGAAACAAAATTTGGTCGAACAAAATGTTTGACAAAGAATGCTGAATTTACTAATAAATAATACCAATAGTATTGTTCTTTTGGATTGGATGAAATTAAAAGCCCTGTCGGATACCTTTTTTTCTTTAAAAACCAACGAACAATTCGAAAATCAAATGATTGAATTTGAACCTTCCCAGAATAATTTAAAAGACTGCCCATCAATGCACAACAAGTTTTATGATAATTTTTGGCTCGTTTTACTTCGATGAGTAAAGGAACTTTGCCAGATACCAATTCCAAAACTTCAGAAAATAAAGGAATTGTCCCTTCCCCACCTAAAAATGAATAGTTTAAGAGTTCAGGATAAGTACACTCTTCTATTTTTTTATCTACACCCATCAAACGCTTTAGATTACTATCATGAAATACAACAAGTTTTGAATCCTTTGTCAAATAAACATCAAGTTCAATAGGTAAAGAATAAGAAATACTCTTAGAAAAGGCTAACATCGTATTTTCAACGACTCCATTTCCATGGTATCCACGATGAGATATAATGTTAGAAAATTTCTCCTTCATACTGATCATTCTCCTTCAGTAACAGTTTTCTACTTTTCATTATACCACGATGATAACACTTTGTACTCATATAAAGCTGAATCATCAGTGTATCTTGTTCCATTTTTCCTAAAGTTTCAATGATATAAAGATAGCTCACTTTGATCACCTCAACATAAATCTACAACATTTTTCCTGTTTTTTCATCAAATTCGACAAAACTAGAAAAAATACGAGCCTATTTTCTTACAGAAAAGTACATAAAAAACAAGAAAAAAAAGCATGGTAAAAAAAGGAATTCTATAGTATAATGTAGTATAGGTGACATTATGAAAAGAGAAAACACAGCAAACACTCAAAATAAAACAGAAACTAGTGGCACTTATCAAAATGAACTATATCAATTATTACATCAGAAAAAGACAAATTATGCTGGGCGTGGAATGGGTCTAGAAGAGGATTTAAATAAATCGAATGAATACTATCGTCAAATGGAACTCGCCTATATCTATAAGAAACCGACTCCCATTAAGTTAGTAAAAGTCGATTACCCATCCAAAGGAAATCATATAACGGCTGTTAAAATTAAAGAGGCTTACTTTGAATCACCATCCACTACAGATTATAATGGCATCTATCGTGGAAAATATATCGACTTTGAAGCAAAGGAAACCAAATTAAAGACATCGTTTCCACTAGATAATATTCACACGCATCAGTTAACACATCTTAAAAACATTACAAAATGTGGTGGAATTGGATTTTTAATTGTTCGTTTTTCTTCATTAGAAGAAACCTATTTACTAACAGCAAAAGATCTTTTTGATTATATAGAAACCCAAAAAAGAAAATCAGTTCCTTATTCCTATTTTCTAGAAAAAGGATATAAAATAGAAGAATCTATGTTCCCTAGACTAGATTATCTAAAAATTGTAGATCAAATTATCGGAGGTGCATAAAATGGCAAATGTAAAAAAAGCAAAGACTGCAAATAAAAGTAGAACCAGTCAAAGAAAAAAGGTTTCAGTTACCAAAAAAGAACAACAAATGTTTATGTATGTTGTAATTGCAATTATCTTAGTAACACTGATTATTAGTTATTTTTTAATGGGAACCATGTTAACATTAGTAACAGGTGTTGGAATTTTCCTCATCCTAGGAATTGCAAGACTGATGGACAAGATGAATAGTAAACCAAAACTAAGAAGAGTTTTAAACATTTTAATTATTATCTTTTTAGTCATGGCACTTGCCGCTTGTATTGGTGTTTCTGCATTCTTTATTTATATTGTGAATAATGCTCCAGCATTTGATATTGAAGTTTTAAATAAAAGAGAAGCAAGTATTTTATATAACACAGATGGAGAGGAATATGCACGAATTGGTGAATTAAGGGAAAATATTACCTATGATGATTTACCAGAAGTATTTATCGATGCTTTAATTGCAACTGAAGACTCAAGATTCTTCCAACATAATGGTTTTGATGCTCCTCGTTTTATTAAAGCCAGTGTCGGTCAAGTACTAGGAAAGAAAAATGCAGGTGGTGCCTCTACCCTATCCATGCAGTTAGTTAAAAATACATATACAGATGCAAAACAAAGTGGAATGAATTCTGAAGGTATTATTCGTAAGTTTACAGATATTTATCTTGCTGTTTTCAAACTAGAAAAAAATTATAGTAAAGAACAAATTATAGAATTCTATGTAAATAACTACGATTTAAGTAGTAACTCATTTGGTGTAGAACAAGCATCTCAAACTTATTTTGGAAAAAGTGTTAGAGATTTAAATCTATCAGAAGCAGCAACCTTAGTTGGAGTTTTCAATAACCCAACGGCCTATAATCCATTATTAAAGCCAAATGCCGCAGAAGCAAGAAGAAAGACAGTATTAAATCTGATGGTACGTCATGGATATATTACCCAGGCAGAAGCAGATGCAGCAAATAGTATCCCAATGACCACTCTTACAAAGAGTCAATCAACCGAAGGTGTTGCATACATCAGTTATATAGATACTGTCATTGATGAATTAATGGATAAATGGGGAATTAACCCTTATGTAACTGCCGTTGAAGTTTATACAAATATGGATAAACAAAAGCAACAAGGAATTGACGACATCTTCAATGGAAACAGTAATGCATTCCATTGGAAAGATGATAAAGTCCAAAGTGGAGTCGCTGTTGTCGAAGTAAGCACTGGTAAAATTGTAGCTGTTGGCGGAGGACGTTTTAAGTCAAGTCCAAGAACAACGACAAATTTTGCAACACAAGCTAATAAGCAAATCGGATCTTCCGCAAAACCAATTTTCGACTATGGACCAGCAATCGAATACTTAAATTGGTCAACCTATCAACAAATTGTTGATGAACCATGGAAATATTCAAATGGAACAACAGTTAATAACTCAGATAGAAATTTCCTAGGACCAATCAGTATGAGAACTGCTTTATCCTTATCTAGAAATATCCCAGCCTTAAAGGCATTCCAAGAAGTACAATCTACCGTTGGAAATCAAAAAATTTTAGAATTTGCAAGCAAACTTGGAATTAAAGCAGAGGTTAGTAATGGAAAGATTCATGAAGCACATGCACTGGGTGCATTCACTACCAAAGAAGGTACTAATCCATTGCAAATGGCCGCAGCTTATGCCGCTTTTGCAAATGGTGGAACTTATCATGAACCTCTCTCAATCAACAAAATTATTTTTAGAGAATCTGGTGAAGTGAAAAACTGTGAGGGAAGCGCAGAACGGGCAATGAAAGATTCTACTGCCTTTATGATTACAGATATGCTAGTAACAGCAGTTAATGAGGGTCTTAGTAGTGGTGCCAAAATCAATGGTGTAACAGTTGCCGCTAAGACAGGTACTTCTAGTTTCACAGATGAATTAAAGAGAAATATGCATTATCCAGGAAATGCCATTAATGATGCGTGGATTGTAGGATATGACCCTGAATACGCAATTAGTATGTGGTATGGATATGAAAAAATCCAAGAAGGATATTATAATACAGATATCCAAGCAGTAAATGCCAGAGGTTCCTTATATCGTGCTTTAGGAAATGTAGTCTTCCAAAAAAATAATCAAGAATTTAGAGTACCAGACAGTGTCATTAAAGTAGGTGTAGAAGCAGGAAGTAATCCACCGAGCCTACCAAGCTCCTCAACTCCAGAAGATCAAATTGTTTATGAATATTTCATTAAAGGCGCTGAGCCAACAGACACCTCCCAAAGATATAACAAATTAGCAACTCCAACCGGTCTAAAGGTAAGCTATAATTCGGATAAAGAACAAGTAACAATCACATGGAATAAGCAAACTCCTTCTGTTACAAATGAGAGTTATGGAAATTTTGGATATAACGTTTACTTTGGAGATACACTTCTAGGATTCACTGAAAACAACAGTTATACAATCAATGCAAATACCAATATATCAGGGACCTATAAAGTAAGCGCAGTATTCCAAAACTATGGATATAATGAAAGTACTCCGGCCGTCTATGAATTTACGCATGCTGCGAAACCAACACCAACGCCTACACCAACTCCAACAGCAAAACCAACGCCTACGCCAACACCAACAAACAAACCAACACCAACACCATCAGAAATACCGACACCAACACCATCAGAAACACCAACAGAATAAGAGAGAAAAAGAAATTCAAATTATTAAATTACAAAAGAGACCCAAGTATTTACTTGAGGCCTCTTTTTTTACTTCGTTATTTTTTACATACTTATACTTATACTTATCTACTCATAATTATTCTTCACCAATAATTTCTTCTCTTCTTAATCCTGTAATTTCAAAAATATCCTCGTCATTCATTCCTTTCTCTAACATCTTCTTGGCAATTTCTATTTTGCTTTCCTGATTTCCTTGTTCAATCCCTTGTTCAACTCCTTCTTTCATTCCTTGACTATAAGCTGAATTCACTAACTTTTCCTGCATCTTCTCTTTCTCATATTCTGTTAAAAATATTTCATCCATACTTAGATTCCTCAATTCCTTAATGATTTTTAAATCGGAAGGATCATTCGTTATACTTTCCATTTCTTCAAAACTGTTCGCATTAAATAATACAAGTCTTCTTCCAATTTCATTATAGTTATCATAACATGTTTTCTTATAATTTGGTAAATAGATTTCGTAACTTTCGATATCTTTAATGAATAAATTGTTTTCACTATCATTGAATGTAAAATGGGCATCCGTTAAATTTGGATTCTCTCGATTCTTAAAATGATTCAAAAGAATTAAAATTGTTCTTTTATCTGTATATTCTTCTCCTACCATAAATCTTCTTGATTGTGTTCGATAAAGATACTGATAATTTTTCACCGTATCTGCATCTTTATCACTATTGGTCATTTCAACAATCACAATTGTATTCTCTTTTTCAAATACCAAATCCATTCGATAATCTTTAATATGATTTCCTGTATTGGATTCGTTATCGACAAGTTGAAATTCATTTAAATCAATTCCTGTCTTCCCCTTGATAATTTCTAAAATCCAGTTTTTGGTTTCCTCCTTCTTTAAAAGATATTTAAATGTAGTATCACTACACAAACTAATAAAATTATTTTCCATAAAACCCCCCATATTTAGCAAGGTAATTTACCTTCTAATTACATTATTTCTAAAAATAGAGAAGTCGGACAAAATTTAATAAAATTTATAAAGAAATCTATCTAAAAGAAAAAGTGTCCTAGAAGCATAAAACCACATCCAAATAGAAAAGATAAAATCGTAGTTTTATATTTGTGATAACTACAGGCTTCTGGTAATAGTTCATAGATAGAAATATGAACCATAATACCCGCAATAAAAGCATAAAGAAGTCCCATGACAAATGGGCTTACGAACGGTGCTAGAAAAACACAAGCAAGAAATGCTCCAAAAGGCTCTGAAATTCCTGACACAAAGGTATAAAACAATGCCTTTTTCCTACTCCCTGTACTGTAATAAATAGGAACTGAAATACTAATCCCCTCTGGAATATTATGAAGGGCAATTGCCAAAGCAAGTGTAATTCCAAGGTGTAGATTTGCTTCTGACGTCAGATAAGTAATAATTCCTTCTGGAATATTATGCATAATAATCGCAAGGCAAGAAATGAGTCCCACTTGATAAAGTTTCCCATACTGCATTTTTTCTTGTGGTAAAAAATGATCAACAGAAAAGGAAAAAATAACTCCAATCGAGAAGCAAATTGCAACAATTAAGAAAGTGGGAAAAAAAACATAGGACTCCAAAAGCGAGGAAAAGGCACTCGGCAACAAATCTGTCATAGAAATGGTAATCATAACACCTGATGCAAAACCAAGAGATGCAATTAAGATTTTCTCAGATTGTCTTTTTAAAAAGATAGGAATCGTTCCAATCATCGTAGAAAAACCTGCAAAGAAGGTCAAAAGAAAAGAAGTCATACAATATCACCACTAAATTATATGATTTCTAATAATTCTCTTATTCTATAATTATTTAAAATTAGTGATAAATAAAATGACTTAAAACATGAAACAGGCTCTCTTGAATGATGATATTATCACAAATAAAAACAGAATCAATTAAATTTACGAAATATGACAATAAATTTAAAAGAAAAATCAAAGAAAGATTCCATTCATAGATCTATTCCTACATTTAATTTAACAAATAAATAGAAATTGTCAAATACGTTGCAAATATACTCCATAATAAATATGGGATTTGTAAAAGCCCACTGAGTTTATCTTTTTGATAAAAATCAATAATCATCAGAAATACGAAAGCTACTAATAAAAGAATCCAAAAAGATGAAAATAATCTCCATTTCAATACAAAGAAGAAAATGGGCCACAATAAATTCACAAACAGTTGTAAGTAATAAATAAATTTACTTTTAGAATCCATCAAAGACTTACTTTCTAATCTTCCATAGGAAACACCCATCAAGATATAAAGAATAGTCCAAACAATTGGAAATAATATGCTAGGTGGTGCTAACAATGGTTTTTCCAAAGAACTATAATTCATAAACCCTGAAATGAAAAAGCCAACGATTCCACCCAAAATTACTGGAATTAAAATAGAACGGATATAAATTTTTAAATTTGCCATCATAACCTCCTACTTTTATTCTATTGATATTTAGGAAAAATATACTGAGTATAAATTGACAAAAACATAAAAATTAATTATACTAAACCACAATTTAATGAATACTTTCAAGTAGGAAAAGGAGGGGTGAAAGACATGGAAAAGCAAACAGAATTAAAAAGTCTGAGAAGTTATGACGGAATTTCAAATTTTATAGAACAAGCACCCCTACTTTCAGAAGAAGATCTCATATATCTGAATCAAAATTTAAGACAAATTATTAAAGATAATCAAGGATTTGCAAATGATGAATCGATTGTTCGCTTTTTTCTAAATATCCAAAAAGTCTTCCCAAATGTACACTATCTTATTTATTTATTACTCCAACTAGATGATGAAAAAATCGCACGTAATTTAATGAAAGCCAAAAAGAAGGAACTAATCCCCATTCTAGACTACGCTTATATTTCTCCAATTGTAGAAGAAGATTATGAAATAGACCGGAATAATTCTATGTATTTTTCAAATTTCTTTTGTAGAGGTGATACAATCGACGGATCTCAACACCCATTTGTCCTCTACACAGACTATAATAGAAAATCTGTAGTCCTAGCATTTATAGAAGAATTCCTACCCTATTTATACCTACCACATTTCTCTCTTGAATTAAATCTAGTTTATCTATTAGGTGATGAAGATTCTATCATTCGATATGTAGAAGATCACTTATATCAAGAAAAAGTTCCTTTTAGTTTCTTACAACAAGCAGTAGGAAATTACTCTAGATTACTTCTTTCAACTATCATAAAAAATTTCGAGAGACTAGAGTTTTATATGATAGGAGAAGAGTCAATCGAATCCATTCAAAATACTTTAAATCATAAGTCTATCATTCAAAAAAATGAATTACTTCAAGAAAAGATTTTAAATGCCATTATCCCTACCAAAGAATTCAGGAATCCAAAAGACATAAATACGATGGGCACTGTTCGCTTCATAGAAAATATTCTCTACTTACAAGATGAACACATCAAAGGAAACCCATATTTTGAAAGTGAGCTTTATCAGAAGTGTCTAGATACACTCTACAATCGCTATTATAAATCAGAAAGTCTAGTACAGTTAAAAAAAGAAAAAGATCATTATAAATCGGAAAGTCCAGTACAGTTACAATTAAAAATAGAAAAATACCTAAAAGATACAATCATAGAGGAAGGATCAAAGGAACCCAATCTTTTAAAAAGAAAACAAAACTTATTAAATACATTTTCGAAACTATTAGAAGTCACGTCAGAAAAAGAACTTCTTACCTTTTTTAAAATAGGAATTCCAATTCATGCATCCAATTTCTATACAATGGAGGAATTAAATTTATATGATGCGAAAGACTTTTTTAAGCTTTCAGAACTGATGAAGGAAGAAGAAAAACCGCTGTATTTCAATCAAGAAGAAGTAATCTTAAAATCTCTCATTATTTTAGGAGCAGAACTTTCGATTTCTATTTTGGAATTACTAAATATCACAAATCATAGTGTAATACTAAGGACCGTTTCAAAAGCGAGTGATGAAAAGAAACCTTTCTTACGTGAACTCTTAATAGAATTACTGAAAGTCATAGAAAAAGATCAAAATAAAGAGATATATAAGGGAACCGATTTAGAAAAGAAAGCATTCTATCTCTATCAAGAATGGATAAAACAAAATTTAAAGATAGAATCCATTGATTCTAACATACTCTCATTTTCTTTTCATAAATTAATTCAAACAAAAGATGTAGATACTTACCTATTCGGAATCAATGACATAAAAAAATTAGTACTGATCTATAAAACTCTTGATATTAAAATCAATATAGACGATTTCACACTTGAACAAATCCAAGAGATGAATCCGAAGCAATATAAAGATATCATCAATCAAATCACATTACTTTATGAAAAAACAAGCAACGGCAGAGTAGAACTAAATGGAGTACGCATAGATATGGAACCAGTAACAGATATAAATACAATGTCCTTAAAACTAAATACCATTTTTGGATATGAACTTACGAAACGACTCCTAAAAGACCCAAATATCACCTTTTCAAAATTAGAATCCTTTTTATCTGAAATTCAAGATCCATTACATCAAATAGAGGGATTTCAAGAATGTTTAAGAAAACATCCACAAATCTTTCATCTAGAACCATCACTATTAAAGAATTATTATTATTGGTACATTGATCTTTCAAACAATTTAAACAAAAAAATTACTTATGAGGATATTATAAAATATGAAAGTGGTGCAAAGGCAAATCTTTTTGAAGATCCAAAGTATTTTCCAATCAGCAAACATATTTTATTAATTCAATCCAAAGATTGGAGAAGGAATGCCTATAAAACGTCTGTATTATGGGAAAAGCAATTAAAAAGAATTGAATCCACGATTCCAGAACTAGAGGGAGATATTGGAAACTATCATTATAAAATGGTAGATTTACATGATCCAGATTTAATTTTTCTTCCCAATATGATTAACTGCTGCATGGAAATTGGTGGAAAAGCAGAAGCGGATTTAGTGCATGCTGTAACAAACAAAAACGGAAGGATATTTGCTATCTATCAAAATCAAGAAGTAAAAGCCATCAGTTGGGTATGGAGAAATGGACAAGTCCTCTGCTTTGACAATGTAGAAGTCAAACGAAATGAGGAAACAGACGAATTAGGGAAAATCATCAAAGAGATTTTAATGCAAGCAAGTCAGGAGCTAATAGATATTTCTAAACAGAAGGAACCACCAAAAGAAGCAATTAAACTCATAACGCTAGGAAGAAATCCAAGAGATATTCCAATGAAACTAGATGAGAAAACTTTACTTTCTAATTATCAAGAAGAAATGTATCATCCAGAAGAAAAAGAGGGCCTCTATTTAATAGATTCTAGTAAAGTGCAGTATATCCTCGCGGGAAACTATGATCCTAACACTGGGGAAAAAGTCACAACCACTTATCTTTATCCAAGAAAAAAAGCAATCAAATTTGAAGAGTTAGATATACAATATTTAGATTCTATGATAAAATCAATTCGAAATCAAAAAGAAAAATTTGGAGAAACTCCCATCTATCAACTTGGATATCTAGGAGAAGATTTCTATGTAGGTGCAACTTTTTCTGGAAAAGTGGATACTTTCTATCTAGATAATGATCGTCGAGTGATTTATGATGTCATACCAATCTTAGAGAAAGTACAGGAAGAAAGTAAAAAACAACAAGAATTGAAAGCACAGCAAAAAGAAATGATGAAACAAATTATAAATGCTCCCTACATCATCAGTTCTAATCAATATAACGATCTATTAGAAGAAATTAAAAAAGCTCCTCCCTATCCAATCGATCCAGGTTTCTATTATCATCAAAGTATATTAGAATGCATTATAGATATGCTCCGAAAGGGATCTATCAATTGTAAATATCGATTAGGACAAAGAGGTGGTGGATCCAATGGAGATTATTATGTCTGTGTTGCAAAAAAACTAAAGGTAGAAAATAGTTCCTTTGAATCCTATATCCGAAATAAGACATCCATTATTTTAAAAAAGGAACTTCCCATATTAGATCGGTCGTCCCAAGAATTCAACTTTCTAAATCCCTTTTTCGAAGAGGGTCAAAGAAGAAGTTATAATTACGAAGATGAATTTCAAGTAAGAGATAGAATTGAATATCCTTACTTTGAGGGAGTTTACACACCAACAAAAACGCAATATGATTTGATTAACATCCGAAAAATGATTGATGCCCTTGAAACTTTTCATCGGGATTTACCAATTATTAGTAATACCAGTAATACAGTGGTAGATAAACAGTTAATTAAAACTTATGTAACACTACAAACGAAAGGAGATTAAATTATGGCAAGTATAACAGAATACCTCAAGGAAACATCACTCGAAGAGATAACAACAGAAAGTGTTCTATCCTACTGTGGTGATGTAACAAAAATGAATAAGAAAGTGGGTCTATATGCATCCCATATGTTACTAAATAAAAAAAGAGAGGATGAAGATAAAGTGTGCAAACTACTTGAAATCTTCTTCCAAAATGGATTAAATCCAAACAAAAAAGGATTTGCAGAATATACTTTCCTACATATCGCATTATATGGAGCAGATACAGAGGATGAAAAGACAGTTCCCTATTCCCTTTCCTTTTTCAAGCGAATCATTCCCATGGCAAGAAAATATGGATTCGATGTAAATTGTAAAGATGAAGATGGAGATACACTGATTCATACCGCCATTTATAGTGAAGATTACTTTGATAAAATTGAACCACTCATCCGACTACTAGGACCAGATTTCGATATAACTGCAAAAAACAAGCAAGGAGAGACCATTTTAGATGCGTTAAATCATTCGATTGAAGAAGCAAAAGCAACACAAAACACGGCTTGGAGTAAACAACTAAGTAAAGAAAAAGAACTACTAACCGCAATCGTAAATGCTGCATCTGATTCATTATTCCATATCCCAGAATATGTAAGTGACTCCATAGATATCTCTGATTACTTAGATCCCGAATATTACAAAAAAGAAATTTTAGGAAAAATTGATACATTACGATCTGAATTTGAAAAAGAAGAAATCGAAAAGTTAACGATGGAAGAAGCAAGTAAGAAATGTAAATCACTAAAAGAACGTGTTACAACCAGTGGATTAACAGACGAGGAAAAGGAAAATTTCCTCAAAAACCTTAAGGAACAAGAAACACAAATCATACAAGAATTAAAAGAAAAATTAGAAGAAAAAATCAATGAACTGACAATAGATTCTAGTTTAAGCGAATGTAAAGATCTTCAAAATAGGATTAGTCAAAGTTATCTTCCCGTAGAAATAGCAGAAGAACTTGAAAATAGAGTAATTATTTTAATAGAAAAAATTAATCAACAACTATTTATCAAACAACTTAAAAAGGAAATCGAAGATATCCAGACAGTTGGGAACATTGAGCATTGCTTAACAGAATCATCTAAAATAAAAGATCCAGATTTTAAACAAGAAATGATGGATGAATTAACTAAAAAATACCAAGAGGCTAAAATAAGATTAGATCAATTGAAAATAAAGTTTCAATCTGTTCAAAATCTACTAGAGGCAGATAGATCTTACTTTGGTACGAAAAAATATCAAAATGAAAAAAGAAAAATTTTTAGTAATCTAGATTTAAGAGAAATCCAAGAAAAAGAGATGGAAACATTGATAGTCATCCAGTATTTCGATGAATATGAAGAAGGCCTAGAAGCACTTTCAGAGGAAATCATTGATAAGATGAAGGAGACGATGGCAAAGGCAGTTCGTAGTGAATTAAAGAAAGCAAGTGTTATAGATAGAGAAACTGGCACTCATCTACTAGAAGAATTAGCCGAAGAATTTACAAATGCACTCGAAGTGAAAAATAAAGAACCAGAAAGCACACCTCCAGAAGAAGAAACACAAGCAAGTCTTCCAAAAAAGAAAAGGAAAAAATAATGATTAAAAAGATATCTACTTATAACAGCAGATATCTTTTATTTTACAATGTTCACACTCAGGATGAATCGCCTTGCAATGATACCTTCCAAAAAGTACCATTTGATGATGCCTCCGACTCCAATGTTCTTTTTTATATAATTTTTGTAGTTTCGCTTCGACTTCTAACACCGAATCATCCTTTTTAGCAAATCCCATTCTCTTGCTGACTCGTTCTACATGAGTATCTACTGCAATCGCAGGATAATTGTAAAGATTGGAAAGAACAACATTCACCGTTTTTCTTCCGACGCCTGGCAGTGTAACTAAATACTCAGGGTCATTAGGAACCTTCCCATCTTGTTCTGATACAAGCTTTTGGGCAATGCTAACGACAAACTGTGCCTTTTTTTGGAATGTCCCAATGGGAAGTAAGATTTGGGCGATATCATCAGTCGGTGCATTCGCTAATTTTTCTAATGTTGGATACTTTGAAAATAGAATTCGTGTCACAGAATTTACTCGTTGATCCGTTGTTTGTGCACTTAAAACAACTGCAATTAATAACTCATAATCCTTAGAATATTCTAACTCACATCTCGCATCTGGATAAAGTTCCTCTAAGTAATCTTCAAATAAAAGAACCCTTTCTTTTTTTAGTAATCTACTCATTTTCCTCATCCTCAAACCAATCATAATCAAATAACTCTAATTTTTCTTTTTGACGCTGTTCTCTTTGATGTTTTTCTTTATCTGTTTGAATATCCTCTAGTGTTTTAAATCCCTTTTTACTCCATGTATGTAAAATCTTATCCATATATCGAAGGTTAGAAACCCCATTAAATACCGTTTCTTTTAACGCCGCTAAAATAAATTCTTCAGAAAAACCGTTTTCTACCCAAGAAGCAATAATCTCTCGTTCAATAGAACTAATAGGCCTTGCAAAACCATCGGATATTTTATCATAGATAGTCTTCTTTTCTTGTTGCTCGATTCTTTCTGAATTCACCATCTCTTCTACTAAGAATTGTGAGAGTTTCTCATAAAATAAACGTAAAGATAAATACTCTTCCATAATTCCTTTTTCATTCTTAGAAACAGCCATCTCAAGAAACCCTTTTTCCACTAAGTGATCTGTATAAATCATCACATCGTTTAAAGATAATCCAAGTTCACTGGTTAACTTTGTAGGGTCAAAGACAAACTTTTCTTCAAAATTAGAAAGATAAATTAAAAAGATAAATTCTTCGAGGGGCAAAGAAAACTTTTCACGAAGCTTGAATATATAAAGAGGAACGACAAAACTCCTAGATTTAAAAATTTCTATCAATTTTTCTCTTTTCATAACATTCCTCCTCCTGACCTAATATTATATCACGTATCATAGGTATAGTAAATTAATGAAATTACGAAAAAGAAAAACACTCCTAAAATGGAATGCTTGGATTGCAATAGTACGATATTTCTCTTTCATCAATATAAAAGAAAAATAGGGCTCCATCAATAAAGACAGTGCCCATGCAAAAGTGTAAAACACTTTTTCTTCGCATAAACAATGTAACATAAATATAAATCTATGTCAAACTATTCATCATCAAATTGTTATACCTCTACATTGAAGAATACGTAACTCGAGTGGCTATCATATGATAGTAGAATATCTATAGCTTTTCAACGGTATTTAACGCTACTTAACGGTGTTTATTTTAACATATATTTTCCGTAAGTATCAGATTTTGAGGTTCCACTCCACTCTATTAATTTAGCAGTTTTCTTTTTTTACCGCTACATCCAAATTTTATTTACATTTTTTCTTTTAAGTATAGGGATTAAGAATAGGTATTTTGAATATAAGATGTTAGTACTTCTTTTTCATTTTCTAATTCTAAAGATAAAATTTTATCCTCTAAATCACTAAATATCTCTTTTAAATAAGCACCAGGATTCTTCTTTAAAATAGAGCTGATTTCATCCCCATTTAATACAATATCAGCGCGACTATGAATCGGTAAATTATTATATTGATAAGTGACATCTTTTTTAGAAATTCCTTTGATATTAGCTGCAATACTGTTTACATAAAGACCATAGGTATATAAAACCCGATGATTTAAGTTATTTAAAGATAAAGCTTTTTGAATATTTTCCATTAAATCTTTTTCATTATTTGTAAAAGGATATAAATCGGATACTTGTAACTGTGTCCAAACACCAATTAAGTCATCAAAGTTCGAAACCTTATCTAAATTGAAAATTTCTAATTCATGATCTAGTCCTAATTCTAAAAGAAGAGAAACTCCCATCTTTACATTGACACTAGTAAAAATTCGATCTAATTCTTCTCTTTTTCTCTGATAAGAAATTTCTTTTAATAATGATTTCGTTTTAAAAATAGACTCCTTAACTTCATCAGTTAAAGTAAATCCTAAAACAGTTGCAAACCGAACAGCACGTAAAATTCGAAGTGCATCTTCAGAAAATTTTTGACTACTATCCCCAACCGTTCGTATTTGTTTTTTTTCAATATCTTCTTTTCCACCCAAAAGATCGATTACTTTCCCATCCCGGTTCATACAAAGCGTATTCATCAAAAAATCTCTTCGTTTTAAATCTTCTTCTAAGTCATCAATAAATTCAACATCATCAGGATGGCGATAATTACTATAAGCCTGCTCTTTTCTAAATGTTGTAATTTCAAAGCGAATATTTTTTAAAATCACTGTCACAGAACCATATTCATCCGTCGGAAGACAAGCATCCTTAAAAATAGAACGAATATCTTTCGGTCTTGCACTCGTACAAATATCAACATCGTTAGACTCAATTCCTAAAACATAATCTCTTACAAATCCACCAACAATATAGGCTTGAAATCCATTTTCTTCTATTTTTTCTAGTATTTTTAACGCACTTTCTAACATACCTTCACCTTTATCTGACAATTTCATAATTCCAATCTTGGATACCACCTAAATCAAATACATTTTGGTATCCTAACTCGATTAATTCATTGAATGCTTGTTTACTACGAGACCCACTTTGACAATAAACAACTATTTTATCTTTCTTCGATGGAACATAATCACTAATCGTATCTATTTTGTCTAAAGGAACGTTCACTGCAGTCTTAATATGACCAGAATTATATTCAGAAAGAGTTCTTACATCAATGATATAAAGATGAGACTCTTCACTTTCAATTTCTTGAAACACTTCTTCCGCAGAGATACTATGATTATTTGGAGTCGAATCCTTAGAATCATTCTTAGAACCACATCCAGTAAATAAACATAAAACTATAAAACCAATGAATATTTTCTTCATAAACATTACCTCGTACAATTATATTGTACCACATCAAAAGAAAATGGAGGCTAATTATACTTAGAATTTCCTCTCCTTGACTGTACTTTTTTGTACACACTAAGTGAGTAACGAACCCCTTGATACAAAATATAGATAGGATTTTGATTCCAATCATAATATAGGATCACTTCTTTTCCCTTTGGAATCACTTTGTCTGATAGAATTGTATAACGGGTATTACAGAATTGAATTTGATTATCATGAATTGTTTTTCGAACCATTTGATTATAAAAATGTTCCTGATTTACTTGACAGATACGATATTTTACGAATTTTTCTTTTCCTTTAGAAAAAAGGAACGCATTATGATAGATTGTTTGATCAGGAACTATACAAATATCATAAAACTGTAACAAATCACTGATTTCTTTAGGAATAATCCCTAAGCAATGAACAAAAGAAATATGTTCAGGAGAACCATAAGTATTTAAAATAAAACGAAGTAATTCCTTCACACTAAGAGTATCGTTTTTCTTACTTGGAATTCTATATAAAACTTGCTTCGTAGAATAATCAATTGCAAGAAAGGAAGAATCTTGATACTTCTTAACCTTTACAATCAGTAAAAGTGAAATATCAAGTTGAATATTACTAAAAAATTTACATAGAAAAGAATAACTCACAGAATATTTGTTTCCACATCTTCTAAAAAAGTCTAAATAAGAACGATCATTACCCTCCAGATAATCATCTAATAGTTGTTTCTTTATAGAATCAGATACACCTCTACTCCTTTTCTTTTTTACATAATGATAATGATTTTTCTGTAATTTTCGATTTAATTGAATTAAGTACTTTGGATGATACCCAGTTTTTTTCGATAATTCAATATAAGTTTCATTTTGTTTATTTTTTAATAAATTTACCAATTCCTCTTTTGACACTTTTTTCATAATTCAATTATACCATAAAAGGTAATATTTTAAATATTATTTTTACTTTTTTGATATAAATAGGCAACTTGTATTATAGTATGGGCCGAAAGGAGTTATATTATGCAAAAAGGAATTAAAAGTGTCGCATTTGATCTTGGAGGAGTTTTACTGTTTCAAGACTTTAGTGAATTAACAGAAGAAGAAAACTTTCTATTCACATACTATATGAATAGAAATAAACAAGAAAAAATGAATGAATACTATCAACAATTTGGAGAGGAAAAAGCAAAAAAAATTTTAGAATATGCAGAAGAACAGATGTCTGTGATTTATCCAAAAATTCATAAACCATACAAGGATACATTCCAAACATTAAAGGTCCTAAAGGAAGAAAAAATCACTCCTTCGATTTGGACGAATAATATTCGTGTACTTTCTATCGTTTTAGAAAAACTAGGGTTTTATGATTATATCAACCCACAACACGTCATTAATTCCATCGACTTTGGATATTTGAAACCAAGCGAAGGATTTTATCGTTATGCCCTACAAAAAACAAAACAAGTGCCAAATGAAGTACTATTTATCGATGACAATTTAAAAAACGTAGAAGGCGCTAGAAAATTAAATATTCATGGAATGCATTATATAGAAACAGAAGAAATGCCATTAAAAGAACAGACACTAGAAGAAATTAGGAAAATTGAAAAACGATTATGATAAAGATAATAGAACTTGGAACCAAGCAACAATTAAAGGGAAAAGCTGGAAACTTAAACCGTCTTTACCATGACTTTTCCATCGTAAGAGGAGTCATTATTCCAAATGAAGTATTCCAAAAATTTAGAAAACAAAATCATATTTCCCTACTAGAAAAAGATGTGATAAAGAAAATAAAAGAAGGAAAATTAGAAATAGAAAATCTCATCAAGTACTTAGAAAGAAATCAATACAAAAGTGTGATTGTACGTTCTAGTGTTTCCCTAGAAGATGGAAATCATTGCTCATTTTCAGGACAATTTGATTCTTTCCCAAACACCAAAATTGAAGAAGTAGAAGAAAGAATCAAAGATTGTTGGATATCCCTAGTAAAGGACAATATAAAGTCTTATATAAAAACAAAAAAAATCAATCCTAAAAACATGAAATTTGACATATTAATCCAAGAGATGATTACATCTGATATCTCTGGAGTTGCTTTTTCTGTGAATCCTGCTAGTGGAAAGCAGGAGATTCTAGTAGAAGCTACTAAGGAGCAATGTCACAACTTAGTAGATGGAAAAGTAACACCACATATTTACCATTTACCAAAAGATGAAAAGAAAGATGATCTTTTAACGAAAGAACAATTCATAACCGTTAAAGAGAATGTTCAAAAACTAAAGAACATATTTCATAAAGAAATTGAAATAGAATTCTGTTTTCAAAAAGATACCTTTTACTTATTTCAAGTAAGACCCATTACCTCGATTCATTTTTCATTAAATGACTATATTGAAGAAGAACATTGGTGTTCTTTTAAGAATAATAATTGGCAATTATTTCATAGAAGTCTATGGATATTAGGTGCAACAAAATATAAAAATAAAAAAATTCATAATGAGATTACAAGAGATATCACAGTATATTATCCAAATAATCAAAAACAAATTCGAGGATTTAATTATGATAGACCCATCATAGATCAAGAAACAATAGATAGTCATACAGAAGAAGATTTAATTCACTATATAGAAGATTGTTACCAAATCGCAAAAGAAATTCATCAAATATCAAAAGAAACAAAAAAGAAAATTAAAAATAATGAATACACTGAAGTTATAAAAAATATAGAAGTAATCATAAAAAAGAATGCAAAAATTAATTCGTATGAATATTTAATTAATGCCTTAGGACAAGTCCCAAATAAGGAATTAAGTAAAAAAGGAATTCAAAAAATAGAAGAATGGAAAAATAATCAAAATAATAGTTATTTT
>DLAC01000035.1:2642-2965 GCA_002493865.1 Caryophanales bacterium UBA7057 | reverse complement strand
GTAAAAGAAGAAGATTGTGGAACGGATCAAGGTGTTACAGTTCGTGCATTTATCAACGATAAGACTGGTTCTGTGATTGAGAGTCTATATGACCGTATTGTAGGTCGTTATACGAATAAGAAAGTACTTCATCCTGAAACAAAAGAAATGATTTGTGATCGTTTAACATTTGTTACAGAACAAATCGCTGAAAAGATTGTTGCTGCAGGTGTTGAAGAAGTAGAAATTCGTACAATCCTAACCTGTGGATGTACAAATGGTATTTGTCAAAAATGTTATGGACGTAACCTAGCAACTGGTAACCTTGTTGAAGTAGGGGAAGC
>DLAC01000035.1:0-2308 GCA_002493865.1 Caryophanales bacterium UBA7057 | reverse complement strand
ATGAGAACCTTCCATACAGGTGGAGTTGCTGGTGGAGAAGATATTACACAAGGTCTTCCTCGTATTCAAGAGTTATTTGAAGCACGTAATCCAAAAGGAAAAGCTACAATTGCTGAGATTGATGGTACGGTTACCAAGATTGATGAAGACCATGGAAAATATAGAATCTTCATTAAAAATGATGTGGAAACAAAAGAACATGTTACAAATTATGGAGCTAAACTTCGTGTAGAAAAGGGTACGAAAGTAACAGCAGGAGAAAAATTAACAGAAGGTGCAATTAGTCCAAAAGAATTACTTGCAGTTACAGACCCATTAACTACACAAGAATATATCCTAAAAGAAGTACAACATGTATATCGTAGTCAAGGTGTAGATATTTCTGATAAACACGTTGAGGTTATCGCTAGTCGTATGATTAGTAAGATGAGAGTTGTAGAAGGTGGAGGAACGAAATTACTTCCTGGATTACTAGTAAGTATGCGTGAATTTACTGATGCAAATAAAGAAGCAATTCTTCAAGGAAAAGTACCTGCTTCTGCTAGACCAGTATTACTTGGTATTACAAAAGCATCTTTGGAAACAGATTCCTTCTTAGCCGCTGCATCATTCCAAGAAACAACACGAATTCTTACAGATGCTGCCATTCGTGGTAAAGTAGATTATCTACAAGGACTAAAAGAAAATGTAATTATCGGTAAATTGATTCCAGCTGGTACTGGTTCAAAGAAATACAAAAATGTTGATTTCGATTTAGAAAGCCAATTTATTGATGAAGAACCATTAGAAACATTAGAAGATGAATTTATGTAAAAGGAAGAATTTTGATTCTTTCTTTTTATGTTGACATGATTTTGATAGAACTTGTATAATTAGTGTAGTTTTTTAGTGTAGTAGGGGAAATTCAAATGGAAAAGAAGAAATTGGAATTTATAGAAGGATTTAAAGGTTTCGCATGCCTTTCTGTTATTTTATCTCATTTTATCATGGCTTTTTGTAATGTATTGGCGAGTTGTTCACCTTTAGATGCACATGGAAGCTCAAAATTCGAATTATTTTTAGGAAAAACGCCACTCAACTTATTTTATAATGGAAATTTTGGAGTTTTTGTATTTTTCGTTGTCAGTGGTTTTGTCTTAAGCTATACATTTTTCATAAATAAAGATGAAAACTATTTAAAACGAGGGGTTATTAAAAGATACTTTCGATTACTTTTACCAATTGTAGTGGTAAATCTATTTGCTTTTCTCCTCATGAAGTTTTCTGTCACTTATAATACACAGGTAGCGGAACTTACTAAAAATCCTGGATGGTTTGGACAGTTTAATATTTTTGATCCTAATATATTGGATGTTTTGAAACAAGCCTTCTTTGGAAATTTCTTCCGCTTTCAATCTACTTATGTTTCTCCACTTTGGACTATCTCGTATGAAATTTATGGTTCTTTTCTTGTATTTTTCTTTCTTGGGTTATTTGGTAAAGAAAAAATACGTTATCCGCTATATATTATTTTAATTCTATTACTTAGTGATATTAACTATGATGCCTTTATTATCGGTATGATGATTTGTGATGTGGTGGTTAATGGATTCCCTTATATAGATAGATACAAATCTAAAAAGTGGCTTCCATACATTACGTTTATTGTAGGTATTTATTTTGCAAGTTATCCGACGGTTGCCAATGTTGAGGACACAATATATCAAATCATTAGTTACAAACAATGGGGAATAGATCCAATTACATTTAATCATCTTTTAGGCGCATCACTCATGGTTTTTTCTTTAGTTCACTCTTCCTTTTTACAAAAAATATTTGAGTTAAAACCATTCCGTTTTTTAGGGAAATACTCATTTGGCCTTTACTTAGTGCATTGGCCGATTATGATTAGTCTATCCAGTTATTTATTACTGCAACTTACAAATGCATCTATTGGGTATTATCGTGCGTTGCTTATGATTTTTCCAATTACAATTCTAGTTGTTTTCATTCTTGCTATTTTACTAACTCAATTTGTCGATAAAAAAGGAATTCAGCTTGCGAATTCGATTTCAAACTTTTTCTTTTCTAATTCAAAGAGACAAGATACTAACTTTTAGAGTGTTCTTGTAAAAGAAGTTAATTTTTGATAAAATGAACACAACAGATGGAGCTTTCTATCAGCATAAATGGAAAGTATAACATATAATATAATTACTTGAGGTGGTATTATGAAAAAATTAAATCAGGAAGGTTGGGGACTTTCTGTTTTCTTAGCCTTTATTATTGTTTTCTTTATTGCAATTATATTGATTGCAATTGGGTCAGC
>DLAC01000025.1 GCA_002493865.1 Caryophanales bacterium UBA7057 | reverse complement strand
AAAAAGAAATCTTTTTAATCTAGAATTAAAAAAAATGTAAAAAGATAGATTAGTTTTCTAACAAGAATATTATTTGATATAATTAAAAAAAGGAAAAAGATTATGAAAAATGAATTTCGTTATACAAACTCAAATAAACGCTATTATACTTTAGATTATTTTTATAAACAAAAATTTGGGAAAAAGGTATATAAAATCAGTCTAAACGGTGGATTCACATGCCCAAACAAGGATGGAACAAAGGGATACGGCGGATGTATCTACTGTTCAAAACTTGGAAGTGGAGATTTCGCTGGAGACAAAGAAAAGGATTTAGTTACTCAATTTCAAGAAGTAAAAAACATGATGGAAAAGAAATGGAAGAATGGTTTTTACATCGGATATTTTCAAGCAAATACCAATACTTACGCAGAAGTCGACGTATTAAAGAAAAAATATGAACCAATTCTTAAGCAAGAAAATGTCATTGGATTAAGTATCGCAACGAGACCCGATGCAATTACAGAGGAGTGTTTAGATTACTTAACCGATTTAAATCAAAGAACCTATTTAACGATAGAACTAGGATTACAAACTATCCATGAAACAACTTCTAAATTGATCAATCGTGGACATGATTTAAAGTGTTTTCTAGAGATGGTTAAAAAACTAAGAGAAAGGAAGATCAATGTAGTAGTTCATATCATGAATGGTCTTCCTTATGAAACCAAAGAAATGATGTTAGAAACAGTGAAATATCTAAATGGTTTAGACATTCAAGGAATCAAAATTCATATGCTACATATTTTAAAAAATACTGCCCTAGCAGATATCTATCAAAAGCATCCTTTTCATGTATTAACTAAGGAAGAATATATTGACATTGTTTGTGATCAAATTGAATTATTGAAAGAAGATATTGTAGTTCACCGAATTACAGGGGATCCTAAAAAAGAGGACTTAATAGAACCACTTTGGTTACTGAAAAAATTTAGTGTTTTAGATGACATTGATAAAGAATTAGAAAAACGAGGAACTTATCAAGGATTTCAGAAATCAATTTTAAATCGTGTTCATGAAAGAATGAATCGATATGTAAAAAGAAATGATTTAGTAATTGATGCCACCATTGGAAACGGAAATGACACGGTAACACTAGCGAAAATGGTACTAAGTGGAAAAGTATTTGGATTTGATATTCAAGAAAAAGCAATCGAAAAAACAAAAGAGGCATTAGAAAAAGAAAATCTCACAAACGTCGAATTATTTAAAACGGGACATGAACATATGATAGAAGTATTAAAAGACTATCAAAATAAAATTAGTTTTATTGTGTTTAACCTCGGCTACTTACCAGGAGGAAATAAAAAAATTACAACAACGGTTGAAACTACAAGAAAAGCATTGGATGATGCAGAAAAGTTACTCAATCAAAAAGGAAAAATCTTAATTACCGTCTATCCCGGCCATGAAGAGGGAGAGCAAGAATCAAAATTCCTAAAAGATTACTTAAAAGGAAAAGATTTTCTAGAGTTTCATAATACAGAAAACAAAGTTGCCCCTTACTTAATCCAAATCAATAAGCAAACAAAAAGAGAACAAAATTAAAGTTCTCTTTCATTTGTGTTTTAAAATATTGACATAGTAACGTTTACCTAATCGATACAATTTACGGTAATAATTCTTTGCCATAACGCTTCACCATTTATAGTATCTCCTAAGAATTTAATTTTATGCCTTATTTTTAGGTTCCTTTTTACTAATTGTTTCAGCTAGTACAGTACCTGCAGTGACTAAATTTTGTAAGTCACTTGGAACAATGATTTTTGTAGATTGTCCATTTGCAACCTCGACCATTGCTTCATAACTTTTTAATTTTAATACAGATTCATCTGCACCAGCCTCTTTTAATAAACGAATTCCTTGTGCAGTAGCTTCTTGAATTTTTACAATTGCTTGTGCCTCACCTTCTGCTTCACGAATATGAGTTTCACGTTTTGCATCTGCTCTTAAAATTGCACTTTCCTTTTCACCCTCAGCGATAAGGATTGCTGCTTTCTTCTCACCTTCGGCTTGAAGGATTTTTTCACGTCTTTCACGTTCTGCTCTCATTTGTTTTTCCATGGCTTCCTGAATGTCACGTGGTGGAATAATATTTTTTACTTCTACACGATTTACTTTAATTCCCCATGGATCTGTTGCTTCATCTAAGATTGCTCTCATTTTGGTATTGATGATATCACGGCTTGTTAAGGTTTGGTCAAGTTCCAAATCTCCAATAATATTACGCAAAGTCGTTGCTGTTAAATTTTCAATAGCATTAATTGGATTATCAACACCATAAGTATATAATTTTGGATCTGTAATTTGAAAATACACTACAGTATCAATCTGCATTGTAACATTATCTTTTGTAATTACTGGTTGTGGTGCGAAATCTTTAACAATTTCCTTTAAACTAATATCGCTCGCAACACGATCGATAAATGGAATTACATAATGTAATCCTGTTTGTAGAGTCGCATGATATGACCCTAAACGTTCAATTACTTTTGCTCTTGATTGTGGAATAATTTTTACTCCGAATACGACAATCAATAATAGAATAATTAAAAGAATCCATCCCATAAATTAGTCCTCCTCCTTTACCTCTTTTACGGAAAGTTTTACTCCATCTATAGAAAGTATTTCTACTTTACTACCTACATGAATTTTTTTACTAGAAACAGCAGTCCATCGTTTCCCATCTACTTTTACTTCTCCTGGATCTAATTTTGTAATTTCTTCAGTTACCATACCAATTTTTCCAATCACACGGTCCAAATTGGTAGGAATAATTTCTTTGGTACGAAGTTTCTTAACAATACTTTTGGTACAAACTAAACTGATGAAACTAACGAATACGAACACTGCAATTTGAATCGTTGCATCTTCCGTCAACAAACTTGTAACAAAACTAGCGAGAGCTCCAATGGCAAACCAAATGGATACCAAATTAACCGTTGCTAGTTCAAGAAATGATAAAGCAACAAATACAATTAACCAAATTCCACTCATGGAATCACCTCTAATCTATTTACATAATACCACAAAATAGGAAATTTTTCCACTATAACATATGAGATTTAAAACGAAAAAGAACAAAAAGAGAAAACCATTTATTTTCTCTTTTGCATAAGTTTCCCTACTTTCATTTTTCCTAATTCATCAAACGATTCTAGATATAGGTTTTTAAATTGCTCAAATGCTTCTATCTCTTCCATAGAACAAACATCCCCATTTTTTGGAACTAATTGTTCTACTCCACCAATCATTTGAGTTTTGAACTTCGGTTCTTTAGAAGAGGTTTGGATTCTTTTAAAATACTCTGAATCCCTGAAGTCTACATCCCCTTCCGCAGAAGAATATACACCAATCAGAGGGTCTACTCCTTCTAAATCAATTTCTGTATAATAGTTAAATTCATGGTCACTAGTACGAACCACTAAAAGGTAAGAATTTTCGGTCCTTAAAACCGTATTTCCTGTATATTCTCCCACAAATTGTCCTTGAAACTTGATTAAATCTTTCTGAATAATTTGATTAATTTCGTGACAAAACATAGGCTCAGAAATTGCAGTCTGATTACTAGAAAACTCTGCTCTTGCTAAATGATAAATGAGATAATCAGATACTTTATTCATTCTTTGTTTAACAATAGAAACTCCAGTAGTAATACCATCTACTTGCCAGATTTGAGCAGTCGTTTCAATGTGACTTTTTAAATCTTGTTCTTTATAAAACGTACTTTCTTCTCTTTTAAATTTCCCATCACAATATTTTATATCGACACTCTGCCTCACAAAGTGAGTAGAATCACTATTTGTATAAGAACAAATCTTAGTAGTAATATCTCCAGAAGCATTTAATATTAATTGAATATCACCAAATTGAATTCCTTCCTCATTTAAAAGTCGAATTGCATGTTTTGATCCATTCTTACGAGTCATATCAATTGGATTAAAACTAGCCACCCCATATTCACTGGATGTATCATATACCACAAAATATTCTTCCAAAGAATCATCCACTTGGAACTGATAGTTAATCGGTAAAGAAACATCTTGTAGGGGGACTAATTTTCCATTTGCTTTCCTAGAAGGAATCATTTTTCCCTTAAAATTATCTGCAGAAATAAAGTTCTTATCTATTACAATTTCATCTTTCCTTTTTCCACCAATACTCAGTTCAAACTGATAAGAAATTAAATCCGTAAACTTAGATACAAATTCAGTAATATTCATACAAAACCCTCCAACCATTGAAATTATCCTATCATACCATCAAGATTGCGTCAATTAAAGCATATTCTTTTTCTTTAAAATCCACGCAACTAACAAAGATAGTACTAAGGATAGTACAATTAGCAAAGGAAAAGCAGCATTCAGATCACTAAAAATCCCTAATGGTACATTCATTCCCATAAATGATGAAACAATCGTTGGAATGGATAATACAATGGTAACCCCCGCTAAAAATTTCATAGATACATTTAAGTTATTAGAAATAATCGTCGCATAAGAGTCTGTTGTACTTCTCAAAATCTCTCGGTAAAGGTTAGCCATTTCAATACATTGTTTATTTTCGATGATTGCATCTTCTAATAACTCATCGTCTTCTTCATAAAAAACAATAAAATTTCCTTTTAAAAACTTTTCTAACATCATTTCATTAGATTTTAAGGATGTCGTAATATAAACTAAACTCTTTTCAATCCCTAGTAAATTTACCAAATCTCGGTTACTAGTCGCATGTAACATCTTGTTTTCAGAACGTTCAATTTCCTTACTCAAAATTCTTAGATAGCGCAAATATAAAGTCGCAGTTCGATAAAGAATTTGAATGGTAAATCGTGTCTTTTTATAAGAAAAGAATTCCTTTACTTTCCCCTGTTTAAAGTCTTTTAACACTTCACATTCTTGCAAAGACACTGTAACCACGTATAAGTCTTTAATAATTAAAATAGCAAGAGGACTTGTAGAGATATTATTACCACTTTTCTTTTTTTCACGGACAGGTACATCAACAATCACCATTCGAATGTCTTCATCATCGTCATAATCAATTCTTGGCTGTTCCTCATCATCTAGAATATACCCAATAAAACTCGCATCCATATGAAAGGAATGTGTCAAAAACTCAATATCTTCTAAGGTCGGGTTCACTACATCAATCCAACATCCTTTTTTTATTTTCTTTAAAGTATCAAAAGATCCTGTTTTCATATCTGTATTATAAATTTTTAACATAGTTCCATCCCCTCCCATTCATGTTTTCACTATTATACCACAAAAATTTTAAAAATTTACAAAAAAGAAAAAAGACGATAGTTCGTCTCTACTGAATATCATCAAAGTTAATAATATTACACTCATTCCGTTTTACAGAAGCCCGTTTAAGAACCGTCTCATCTGTTAATTCTAAGCAGTATCCTTCTTCATCTTGTAAGGCAATCGAATAGGAATATACAGGATCTTCCATTGTTCCAATATTCTTAGAAATCACATAAGATTTCTCACTGACCCAATTGTTTCCATAAACACTCTTTTGTTTCTTTTTATCAAGGTCTAAATCTAAAATACGAAAAGGTACACTGTCATCTTGATCTACAGGGAATCCTTGAGTCAGTGTTAAATGTTTCCGCACTTCATCAACATAAAACTGCGCCGAAGAAATAAAACTTCCTGTTTCAGAGTCTGTAATATAATGAAGAATCTGAGGAACCATAACAACTAAAACAATTAATACAACGACGATGAGTAATACCATTTGGGCGAGAGTTAATCCCTTTTCATTTGTCATATAAACACCTCTATTATGATTGATATATTTGATTTCAGTTTACTATTTTTTATGAGGAAAGTCAACATGCTAAAAAGCAATTCGCAAAAAGAAAAAGACTCTATTCAAAAACTTGAAGTCCTTCCATAGTATCTTCCTTTAAGTAAACTGTGAGTTGTTCCTTGTTGTCACAAATGACAAGTAAAATATGACTAATTTCTGAAAATCCCATTTTGTTCAGTCTTGACATTAACCATTTTTCATCTTTTCCAATGTTTTTTAAATTTTTCTCCATGATATTTCCATCAATCACTAAATTACTGACTAGCCCATTTTCGGAAACTTTCAGTTTATGATCATTGGGCGTTGCTGGAAGAAATTTACTCTTTGGTAAGAAACTAATTCTTCCACTCGGTTCCAAAATAGAACAATTGAGTTCACTAATATCATAGTAACCATTTTCCCTTGCCGTTTGTAAAAAGTCATTAATATCAATTTTTCCTTTTTTTAAATTGTCATACATGATTTTACCATCATTCATAAGTACTAAGGGAGTCCCAATAAAAAATCTACGCAAAACAATACTTTTGGCAGTTACAATAGAAACTAAAGTCGCAAACACCCCATAAACAACAATTGACAAAGCACCATCGATATAATTAATAGAATCATCGACACTTAGACTAGCGGCAATAGACCCAATACTAATCCCAATGATATAGTCAAATAAGTTTAATTGACTAATTTGCTTTTTTCCCATTAATTCAGTAATTAAAAATAATACAGCCAAAGAAATGATACTGCGAACCACGACATCTAAAATATTTCCCATAGAAATCACCATTTATAGCGTGAGCAAAATAAAAAATAATATACAAAAAAAGAATGATTACGAAAGCCATAAAGCATTCGGAAAATCATTCTTCATTTCTAGGTAAGCAATTTCTTCTCCTAAAATGTAGATAGAAGAAAAGGTATTTTGTACTTGAAAATATCGGTGATAATTTTTTTCTTTTGCAAGGACACAGACATTTCCATAAACCAAATTAAATATTTTTACAAACAGAGTATTGATTCCCATAAATGAATAATTTGGAAATAGAATAAAATTTGTATGAGGATTCACAAAAGATAGGAACTTTAAAATATGGAAAGGATTCCCATTTGAAAGAATAAAACTATTCGAAAGAATTTCGATTGGTTGTTCTTCTAATAAAGGAAGAGATTCAATATAAGCAACCATCTGATCTGATGAATAACTGGTATTCATCACATTATGATCAATTTCTAATAATGTTTCAAATAAATGCTTATTTTCTAATAATTTTTCTAAAAAAAGTTGATTCATAATTCCCTCTTTTAATTTTTACTTCGTATATGTCTTGTCTACTTGAGGCATATTGGAAATATCTGATAAGAGTGTCTCTATTAAATCGAAGTCATATTCTGGTACTTCTTCGTCAATAATTGCTTGTGCCCTTTGTTGCCAACCAGGAACATGATAATGTCTCCTAATATCCTTATATTTAGGATTTTTAATAATAACACTCATCACTTCTGTGCCCTCTGGTAAGCCATGTGCCTGTCGAACGGATTCTTCGTATTCTAGTTTCTGATTACGAATGAAGTCTATTAATTCCGTTTTAGATTTAGGAGCTATTTCTATAAAGTCTAAAAGATCCATAGCGATAAATGATTCATCATAAGTAGGTCCCAACCCATTTCTCGTATTACGATAAAATTTTTCGAAAATGACCTTTCCATTCGGATAGATATATCCACGATATCCACCAAATGTATGAGCTTCTTCTAACGTCCATAAATAATCTGTTGAGGAAAAGAAATTAATCTTTTCTTCTAATAGTTCTTCATGTTTTTCCTCTAATAATCTTTTAATATCTTCGCTAATGACTGATTTTCTAGAAGACCCACAAAAAACCTTTTCACTAGACTCACCTTTTGGAAAAAGTTCAAAACGTAATTTAATTGCTTTTACAAACTCGTCTTTTTTAATTTTGGTTCTAGCATCTTTTAAATATTCTCTAAAAATTTGTCCCATATCCAGTTCTTGATGATACTCATTAATTGTTTCTGGATACTTTTTAGCATACTGTTGATATCGATCTGCTAATCCTTGATAAGAATGGAATTCGCCAAAAGAGGCAAAGGAAAAATTATAAGGTTCACCCGCTTTTTCAGACAAATAATTAACAATTGTAAAATAACGATCTAAATACCCCATAGAAAGTTCATAAACTTGCAATGACTTTGGCATCTCTCCCTGATCCATTTGTGTTAAATTGTTAAGTGCTTGAGTAGAAAGAGCTAGTAGAAAACGGTCTTTATCAATATCTTCTAAAATAGGTAACGTAAGTGGCTGTTTTAAAAGTTCGATTAATTCATCTGTATTTCTATATAAAAATTTAGCAAAATTTCTATCTTGTACCACTTCATCCTGACGAGATGGTGAGACCTTATGAAGAGCCTCATTCGTCTTTCTAAAAACATTTAAGAAACATTCTTTAATTTCCTCATGAGCTTTTTCTTCTCTTACTTTTTCCCCTTCTAATTTTTTCTCTTCTGCTTTTGCTTTCTTGAAATCAGGCATAATAGCATCTGCGTCCATTTTATATTTATTTATAAAGTAAATTAGAAAAAAAGGCAAAATATTTTGATAGGAATAATGAAACAAAAACGAACCATCTTCCCTTTTAGCAGCAGAAATAGGAATCTGATATTTATTTAAAGCAGAAACCGTACACTTAAAAAAAGGAGAATAGGATAATAATTTTTCTATTAAATCCTTTCGTAAAACTTCAAATATTTCCTTTTGTTGATATTTTTTAGAAAATTGACTTTGAAGTGTATAATCTATAAAAGTTAACCCAGTAGTGTAAGTAACTCCAAGTCTTTTTACATCATCTAAAGATAATAATTCATCCAATGTTCTAAATTCCATAATAACCCCCTAAAATATGCGCTTATTATACACGAAATAGAGGAAAAATGCAAGTTTTATTGAAAGAGAATCATAATATGTCATAGTAAAAAAGAAGAAATGAAATGGCAGTAAAAAGAACGAATAGGAAACAGACTAGTAGGTAGGTAGCAAGTTCATTTTTCAAAACAGCATCTTGAGGATTCTTAGGGTTATATAGAACTTTAAATTTCCTTCCCTTCATCATGAATCCAGCAATACCTCCATAGATAACTTTACTTAAAATTTCGTATTGCTGATTTTCTACTGTATAAACAATCGAGGGCTGACTTTCTGCCCCACGTTTAGATAAACCAACTACCCGATGATCATCTATACATACTCCCGTAGTTTTATTAAAATTTTTAACATATCTCTTTACCTGTATATATTTTCTGAGTACACGAGAAATACCATAAAGTACACGGAGATATACAAAAAGAAAAAACAAAGAAAATAAAATATCCATAATAAGTCTCCATCTAACTGATAACTAAACTTTATTCCATATCTTCAAAGTTTGGTTTCTTAGGAAGTCCTGGCATTGTAATAATATCATTCAGTAAAACAATAATCATTTGGCTACCAGTTTGAATCATGATATCGCGAACAGAAATAGCATAATCTTTCGGATACCCTAACTTTTCTTTATCATCGCTAATTGAAAATGGGGTCTTTGCCATACAAATTGGAAAATGTGTTACTCCAAGAGATTCGATTTCTTTTAACTTTTCTTTTGCGGCTTCAGAATAGATAACAGAAGAAGCAGAATAAACATTTTTTGCGATTGTTTCAATCTTGTCAGTCACACTCATATTGAAAGTGTAAAGAGGTTGATAATTAGATGAATCTAAATGTTTTGTAATATATTCAGCCAAAGGAACACTTCCATTTCCCCCTTCCACAAAGGAATTTGTCACAATAGAAGAAACGCCATGAGATTCACAATAGGTCTGTAAGTTTTTGATTTCTTCTTTTGTATCATCAGAAAATTGATTGATTGCAACACAAAATGGAACGCGGTATTGTTTTAAATGATCAATATGTGCAAGTAAATTTTCCATACCACTATGTTTTAATGCACGAACCGTCGCAACCAACACAATAAAAGAAGGACGAATTCCTGAAATAGGACATTTAATATTTAAAAATTTCTCCGCTCCTAAATCACTTCCAAATCCTGCTTCTGTCACTACATAATCGGCCATACTCATCGCTGTCTTTGTCGCAAGAATACTGTTACATCCATGCGCAATATTTGCAAAAGGACCTCCATGTACTAAGACAGGATTTTCTTCTAGAGACTGCACTAAGTTTGGATAAAAAGCATCCTTTAAAAGAAGAGCCATCGCACCATCTACTTTTAAATCTTTCGCATAAATTGCTTTTTTAGAAGTAGTGTATCCTATCAATATATTACCAAGTCGATTACGCAAATCTGAAAAATCAGTAGCCAAGCAAAAAATGGCCATAACTTCACTTGCAGCCGTAATATTAAAATTAGGTCTTAAAGCCCGATCATTCATATCTAAACATCGTTTAACCATAATCGTATTTGGATCTATTCCAAGTCCGTTTCCCTGAAAAATATGATTATCAACTGCTGCACATAATAAATTATTGGCAGAAGTAATCGCATGAAAGTCTCCTGTAAAATGTAAATTAATATCATCTTCTGGAACAATACTTGCTTTCCCCCCTCCAGTAGCGCCTCCCTTTAATCCAAAGACAGGACCTAAAGAAGGTTCTCTTAAAACAGCCATACTAGATAATCCCAACTGAGAAAAAGCATCATTTAAGCCAATCGTAACCGTAGTCTTACCTTCTCCATAAGGAGTTGGATTGATTGCAGTTACTAAAACCAAATGGCTGTCCTGTTTTTTTTTAGGACTCCGTAAAATTTTTGCTTTATCTGTTCCATAACAAATAAACTCATCCTCTGCTAAACCAAGATTCTTCGCTAGTACATCAATTCTTTTCATTTAATCACCCTTTCGATTCATTAAAAATGGTAGAAGAAGAATTATTAGGAGGAAAAATACAATTCCTACCATAACACTACCTAATACTAAAATATCACGAATCCAAAGTAAAAGAAAGTAAAGAAGAAATTTTATGAAAAACTCAAAAATTACCCAAGTTCGGATTGATGATAAATATTTAAAACTATAAGAGTAAAGATAAAATAAACAAGAAATATTTCCATGAGTAAAAATAAAATCCCCACTACTTTGATTTTTAGATACAAGCACTTTGATATCTACTGGATATTTACACTCTTCATCACTGATATAAACTTGGGGGGATCCATAGATATCCTTTAAATATTGAATCCAAAACATTCGGTCCTTATATGTTAATTCAGAATAACAATCATAAATGCCAAGGGTATTAGAAACAGCTCTAGTCACAGTTTCATTGTCACGAGAAAACGTTGTGAGATGAGAATGTTTCATCTTACAAATGTCAGAAAGAGAATCCTTGATAGACAAATCTACTTGATCAGATAAAGTAATCACACCCAAGAACTTTGTATCCTTCGCGACATATAAATTCGTTCCAATTACCAATTCTTTTTCCACAGTTACCCCATTTTCTAACATAAATTGATAATTTCCAACGAGATATCTATGACGCTCAACCACTGCTAAAACACCATTAGAAAACTGTTTAAATTCTTGAATCAAAGAAGAATCTACCATTACTTTTCCTTTACAGTAATCATGAATACATTCTCCGATTCGATTCTTAGAATAAAATTCCGCATAAGATAATACTTCTAATAATTTCTTTTCATTACGAGAAGCAACATCTACTACTTTTAAAACACCTAAAGTAAGAATTCCCGTTTTTGTCAAAATAAAATTTTTTACTTTAGAAAACTCTAATAATTTTTTCCGATTTAAAATATAAATTCCTTTTTTCTGTAAAAATACCATTTTTAATTGATCCACCATCGAATAAATAGGATCAAAATTTATAAAAGTAATCATAAAAATCATAAGTCCATACTCGATAGCATGTGAATGAAATTGATATCCAACTAGAAAGAAAAAGATAAATAAAAGGACTGCTTGAATCAAGAATGGAATCCATATAGGAAAGATCATTCTCATATAATTCGATTGTTTATGGTTTAAAAAATCAGTATAGTATTTAAAAAACAAACTATTTTCAAAAGGAGAAGTAACAGATATTAAAAGTTCCCGGTCTAGATTCATACTTCCAGGAAGGATGGTATCTCCTTTTTTTAATGAATGGATTTCATCTACTCCCAGAATTTTCTTTAAATTCACCTTACTCATTCCCTTAGTAATTGTACCCTCTAAATAACAAGTTTGACCCTTTTCAATAACAACAGTATCCCCTATCTTAATATCAGATATCTTTTTCTTTTGTTTTAATTTTCCTACTAAGACTACAACTTCCTCCCCAATTCCTAAAGAAGAAAAGTATTGCTTATAGAAAATTGATTGGAATAAAGAAAACGTATAAGAAAGAATCATAAATATGTAAATTAATAAATAACCAGAAATTGGTAACTGAATCCAAAAACATCCGAAAGAAAGCACGACAAACAAAAGAAAGTTCCAGGTAATATTTCTTGGGGAAAGGAAAGGAATAAAAAGTAAAAGAATATAAGATAAGATAAAAAGAAACGAAGAGTGTGTCATATAAGAAAAAAGAAAAAATAAAAATGAAACAAACAATAAAATTCCCTTTTTCACGAAATCCCCCCTTCGTGCATTTGTAAGAGTTATTCTACCAAAACAAAGTCAATTTGTAAATAAATTCAAGTCCTTTGATTAAAAAAAGAAAGAATTTTTAATTTTCCTTCTTTTCATAAATTATAATTTGATCATCTTTCGTATCAATTACAAGATGCATTCCAAAAGAAACCTGATCTTCAATAATCATTCTAGAAAGTTCAGTTTCAATGGTACGACTACAAAAACGTTTGAGAGGTCTCGCACCATAATTAGGATCAAATCCGTTTTCTACTAAGAATTCTCTTGCTTTTTCTGTTAATTCCAAATGGATTTGATGATCTTTCAATCTAGCTTCTAAATCAGAAATAATCTTATCTAAGATTTCAGAAATGACTGGTTTCGTTAATGGTTTGAATACAATAATTTCATCAATTCGATTAATAAACTCTGGTCGGAATTGTTGTTTTAACTCTGTTAATACCATACTAGTATTTCCTTCTAAGATATGTTCACTTCCAAGGTTAGAAGTCATAATAATGATTGTATTTTTAAAGTCAACTGTTCGACCATTAGAATCTGTGACCCTACCATCATCTAGAATTTGTAGTAATAGGTTTAATACTTCTGGATGGGCCTTCTCAATTTCGTCAAAGAGTACAATACTATAAGGATTTCTACGAACTGCTTCTGTTAACTGTCCCCCTTCTTCATAACCGACATATCCTGGAGGGCTACCAATTAATCTACTAACAGAAAATTTTTCCATGTATTCGCTCATATCAATACGAATCATGTGCTTTTCATCATCGAATAACTCATAAGCCAGAGTTCTAGCAACCTCTGTTTTCCCTACTCCGGTTGGTCCTAAGAAAATGAAGGAACCAATCGGACGGTTTGGGTCCTTAATTCCACTACGACTCTTAATAATGGCTTCACTTACATAACGAATTGCCTCTTCTTGACCCATGACACGTTTTTTCATATTTTCTTCTAGAGAAAGAAGTTTTTCTCTTTCTCCACTGACTAATTTACTAATAGGAATATTCGTCCATTTTGAAATTACTCCTGCAATATCATCACTAGTCACAACATCGCTTAATATTTTATTCTTTTCTACATTATTAAGTTCTGCTAGTTCTTTTTCAAGTCTTGGTAATTCCCCATGGCGAAGTCTTGCAGCAGTTTCTAAATCATAATCATTCTCCGCTTGATCCAACATAAATTTTGTACGTTCAATTTCCTTTTTCTTTGCTTTAATGTCATCGTTAATTGATTTTTCTTTATCCCAAGCATCTTTTAGTTCTGATTCCTTTTGTTTTAGGTTCGAGAGTGTCTCATCAATCGAAGAAACCCTTTCCCTAGAAAGTTCATCTTTTTCTTTTTTAATCGCTTCTCGTTCGATTTGAAGTCTCATGATTTCACGAGTCAAAGAATCAAGTTCAATCGGAACAGAGTCCATTTGAACACGAATGGTCGCACAAGCTTCATCAATTAAATCAATCGCTTTATCTGGTAGGTATCTATCAGTAATATATCTGTTAGACATGGTGGCCGCCGCAATTAAAGCATTATCTTTGATGTTGACTCCATGATGAATCTCAAATCGTTCCTTCAAACCACGCAAAATGGTAATCGTATCTTCTACGGTTGGTTCACTAACTTTAATTTTTTGAAATCTACGCTCTAAGGCACCATCCTTTTCAATATACTTACGATATTCATTTAAGGTAGTCGCACCAATTAAATGAATTTCTCCACGCGCAAGCATTGGTTTTAAGATGTTGGAAGTATCCATGGCACCTTCCATATTTCCAGAACCGACAATGGTATGAATTTCATCAATAAACATAATGATTTCGCCATCACTTTTTTTGACTTCCTGAAGAACATTTTTTAAACGTTCCTCAAATTCACCACGGTATTTTGCACCTGCAATTAAACTAGCCATATCCAGTTCCCAAATGATTTTATTTTTTAAACTACTTGGAACGTCCCCTTTGACAATACGAAGTGCTAACCCTTCGACAATTGCCGTTTTTCCAACACCAGGTTCACCGATTAATACGGGATTATTTTTCGTTTTTCTAGATAAGATTCGAGTAATACTACGAATTTCTTCATCTCGTCCAATCACTGGATCTATTTTCCCATTTTTTACATCTTCTATGATATTACGTCCGTACTTTTCTAAAACATTTTCATTATTTTCCTCTTGTGGATACATAATTATCACCTCACGAATATCATTATACCACAATTTTAGCACTTGTCAATAAAGAGTGCTAATTTCGACAAAAAAACAAATTTAAAAAATTTTGTCCGATTGGTTGCTTTTTAGAAATAATGTAATTAGAAGGTAATTGATTTTACTTAAGTTCTAAAGGAAGGCCATATGACAGAAGAAATAAAATGTAGACTAAATTTACCAATGAGTGATGAATATATTTATAAACTAAGTGACAGAAAAGAAGGAGAACCATTTCCAATCGTCTCCGATGTAATGTTTCAT
>DLAC01000050.1:27226-37525 GCA_002493865.1 Caryophanales bacterium UBA7057 | reverse complement strand
TACACAAAGTTTTTTACAGACTCTTTCGGGTTGAGAAAGTATTTTTTCTATCGTTTGAAAGATGGTTATTTTCTCTTGACGAATGCAGAGTTTTTAGAAGTTTCACTTTCTATACTAGCTTCTTCTACAATATGATGAATATCTTCTAAATTGTAGGATTTTTATTTTGATTAATTTTTCCTCTAATTACATGATTTAGCTTTACTATCTGATGCCATTGTGGGAGTTATCTACAGCTTCGTATACAATAAATGTAAAGTAATCATCAAATTAAAAACTTCTATTCTTTTTACAATCTTTATCAATAATTTCTATTATATCAGAAATGTTTCCTTCTATATGAGTAAGTCCAGTAACTGAAGCGCCTATTCTTTGCCAGAACGATAAAGCATCGTAAGATTGTACGCGATAAGTAATAGAATCAAAATTTTCAATACCATCATTTTTGGCTAATTCAAAAGTTAAACCAACCATTCTTTTAGCAATTCCCATATTTCTAAATTCTGGCATTACATATAATTCTGCATCTGTTAATGATTTGCCACCAGCACTATTTTTTACTAAGGCACCAAAAAAACCAACTGCAAAGATTTCTCCTGTTTCTAAGTCTTTTGCATATTTAACAGATAAATATTCTAAATCAGTTAGTCTTGCATAAAAATCTTCTTCACTCCAAACCTCATTTAAACTTTTTTTATAATGATCGATATAGGAGTCACATATTCTTCTAAATATTTGCTTTAAAGAATCACCTGAATGATAATATATAGGCTTCCAATTTGCTTCTTGTAGAAACATATCCTTAAATACATTTAAGTTTCCATACTTTCCTGCTATTTTTCTTTCTTCTTTCTTTATAAAGTATTTAGGAACATTGCTATTTCTAATTCCCATTGGAAGAAGTCCCAATTTTTTTGAGTTAATTTCAGTTTCTTCATAATCATCTACTAATTTTTTATATAGTATTTTATTCAAATCTATATTTTTGTCATTTATTTTTTTTAAAAACTCGATATATCTACTATTACCATTTTTATTAGCACTACTAACAATATCATTTAGTCGGTAATAATAAAAGCCGTTAAAATCTGTGTATATTTCTTTAAATTCCATAGCTTATCTCCTTACATGCCATATATTTTTATTAAATAAAATATCCGTCATATTTCAATCTGAAAGTATATATTAAGTTTTAATAGTTTGAACGGATTTCCAATGGTGCCTTCAAGGAGGAGGTATCATAACTTGTTATACTTTTTATAACTCAAATAAATATATGTTTTCTAAATATCTTTCTCTAAACAAATGATTGCCTATGTATTTTCCACCAAGATGTTTATAAAAATTATTAGATGAATTACCATCCAGACAGCCAATTATTACTTTTTTAATTTTATTTTTTAAGATAGTTTTAGCTGCATAATTATATAATAATTTACCATAGCCATTTCCTTGATATTCTTTTAAAATGTATAAAGAATGAATTTCAGCTGAACTTTCATATTTATCACTATCCAATGTGAAATAAATCCAACCAATTATTTTATTTTGTAATACTAGAACATAATAATGTGGCTGTTCATTTATACTATTTTTTAATCTTTCTGCAGATTGTTTTTCACTATTCAATAATCCTATTAAAAATTCATCATCTACAATTCCTTTATATGTTGTATTCCATACTGTCGCAATGGCATGTGCTAATTCCTTCGAATCACTAATCCTTCTTTTCCTAATTACTGGATTCATTCTACTTCCTCCTATAATCAAAAGTAATAAATTAATATTTCTATATACAAGTGTGTTTACTAAATTGACAAAAGTTAATATAAAATCATTGTGCTTAGAACAAATGTTTGCTATGATGGATTTAGGAACATTTAATAAGTTGGGTGGAGCCAAACTTCATAAAAGAAGGGAGGCGATACAATGAACAAGAAGGATTTTTTAATTCTATCTTTAGTAATAATTATCTTCCTTTTACTATTCTTACTATTTATAGTTTTAATATAAAAGAAATCCACCTAACTCTAGCATAGATTTAGGTGGAACCTATTTACGGCAACACTCAACATGCACTATTGAATGTTCCATTTTTATTTTATGCAAGTTCCCTTGACATATTCATAATATCATAAAAACGACTTTTTGACAAGTCGTTTTACTTAATACTCAAAAGTTCGAGTTTCCTATCAATCTGGTGCCGAAAGACAGAATTGAACTGTCCGCTGATCCTTACCAAGGACCTGTTTTACCACTAAACTATATCGGCAAATCTATTAAGATTATATCAAAGTAGGGAAAAGAAGTAAACTATCAATTCATCAATGTGCAAATATTTACATTTATATATTTAAATATTTATATAGATATATCTGAGACATTTCTATATAGTGTATAATGTAAGAAGATAGGGGATGTAACAATGGAAACGTTAACAATCGAAGAATCTATGGAGAAATATCCATACCTAAAAAGAATGTCGGAATATACAATCTTTACTACTTCTGATGATATAAAAAATCTTAAAAATGGTGAAAAGGTACAAATAGAGGATATTGAAATTAGTACTGAGTATTTAAAAAGAATATTACAAGATGAGGAGTATTATAATTATGCCTATCATTTTTTTATAAATAAAGCACCTTCTTTTAGTGTTTGTTATATTATTGGTGGTGATACTAGTGGCTCTATTTCTTATAAAAAATCACAGATTATGAAAGGAATAGAGAAATTAATTTCAGATGGGAAAATTCAATTGCAATCGGTAGAACAAGAACGATATGAGAATTTAAAAGAGAGTATTTCTTTCGAAAAATTTTTAGAACAGAATAAAGAAAATAATTACAGTATTCTTATTGATGGAAATCAATATTCAATTCCAGCTTTCCAATTAATTTCATTCATGCAATTATCGGAAGAAGTATTTCATCAAATATGTAGTAATCCGGATATTCAGATGATTTATAATATTCCGAAAGAACATTTTATTTATGCTTCTTATCAGTTTTTTAAAAAAAATAAAGTATTCGAAGAATTCATGATTCCATCAGAAATAGAAAATCGCTTTTCTGATATTCAGTCTTTTCAAACGATTGATTTACAAGCTATTAATGCTTATTTAGAAACCGAAGACACAAAATTTAAAGAAGCTACTTTGAATCCAGAATTAGAACGAGAGATTCTTTCAGGAATGCCAGAGGATGCTACAGAACTTGAAAAAGCAATATACATTTATATCAAGATGTGTAAGTTATTAACGTATGATGAAGAGTATTATGCTGTCAATCAAAAAGGAAAAGCTACTTTAAAGCATAAGGACATCCAGTATATTTCTAGTATTAATCTTCAAAATAATAAAGTCGTTTGCTTTGAATTTAACTTGATATATTCCATACTTTTAGATCAGTTAGGAATTAAATTTAGAAGTGATTATAAAAATATGGCAGAAGAATTTTATGGTGAGGCTCATGCAAATCTGGAATTTAGAAGTGGGAAGTATTTAGTGATTGCTGATTCTGTAACTTCTATTTTAGGTGGAGATATGACGAATGCAAAATTAAATCAGCCACTGATTGGATTACAGTGTATGAATCGTAATACCAATACACAATTGGAATTTAGGAATGCTGTTTCAAAGATGTATGAGTTGATTATTCAACAAGAAAATAATTTTTCTGAAAAACCGAATGTCAGATGTGTTCAGACTTTTGAAGAAATCATGGATGAATATCAATCTGTTACTACAAATTTGAATGAAGTCGGATTTGATGAAAAATTATCTATCTTAATAGAAAAGGTAAATGCTACTCAAATGGTTGGGATTGATTCTTTATCCTATGTTTTACAATTAAGAAAAGTATTATTTAATGAAGAAGAACGACAAAATCATTTAGGCCTTACCATTATTCGAAATAATGAGGTTTTCGCTTCCAATGACTCTATTATGGCGAGCGCTATTTTTACACTGAATCAAACAGGATTCAAGGAAAATGAAGAACAAAACTTGTATTATTATTTTGAACCTAATCAAGAATTAGTATTGATATCTAAAGAAGAACTTCAGAAGAAATTTAATGATGGATTATTCGAATACATTGAAAAAGAGGATCCTAGAATTCCTGGAATTATGGAAGTTGGAGGAAATGTGAAATGATAGAAAAACTTAGAACACTCAATGAACGACTTATAGAGTTAAATATGAATGATAAAGTCAATTTAAAAAAATATCAATGTATTCAAAAAATTTTAAAAGAAGATCAATGCTTTTTTAAAATGGAAATAGAGTATGCTTATTCTATTTTACGTGATTTAGGGATTCAAGAACAGGATTTAAGGAAAGTCTATCTAGAATTAATAGATATTAAAAATATCTAATTTTGAAAATATTTGATATAATATTCTATCAAGAAGGTGAAACTACGTATGCTAAAGTTTACTGAACATGATAGAGAAATCCTCAATCATTCTTATGAAGAAATTTTATTGAACTTACGAGATTATTTGAAAAAATATAACCATGAAGATATGATAGATTGTTCAAAAGTATTGATTCATATGTTACACAGTGGACTTTTTAGTATGGAGGGAGTTATTCACTTTGAAAATGATTATGATTATCTTCCTCTTTCTGCGGAAATTAGTCTAGGGGTTCATGTAATGTATGGAGTTTGCTGTTGCCGGCATGCAACTACTTTTTTCTATGACTTATTCTCTATGCTGGGATTTCAATCATCCCTTATGTATCTTTTTACTGATCCTACAACTGGTGAGTGGCATAGGGTAAATTTAAAACAGGAACAAGCAAATCATGTGGTTATTTTATTAGAATATTTAGATAAAGAATATATTGTGGATCCAAGAAATCAGTTTTTATTTCGAAAAGAAAGTAATGGTAAATTAGAACTACTTAATATAGAACGAGTAGAAAGTCTACCAAATTATCAGGATTCCAATATAGAAACTGTAGGTAAAATTTTGAAGAAATACGATACTTATCAAAAACTCGGGATTTCTCATGTATATGAATATGGGTATTCTGTGATTTAAAAGAACGTTTTATAATGAAACAATGGAGGTGAAAACATGCGCTATTTAATTAAATAAGCGGGGCATAAGCTTAGATTATGCCAAATATGAGGAGGCATACTATGTTTGAAGTCAAGGATGTAGATATTATGATATCTACTAGGTATTTAATTAGGTCATTAACGTTTACTTTAAATTCAGGGGATAAACTTGCAATTATTGGGGAAGAGGGAAATGGAAAATCCACTTTATTAAAATCGCTACTTGGAATCTGTGACTATGCTACAGTCACAGGTACGATTCACTCCAAAGGGAATAGGATTGGTTATTTAGAACAGTCCTACGAAGAAGAAAATCTAAATAAAAAAGTCTTTGATTTTTTATTTTTAGACGAAGAAGATTATTATAACAAGATTCATTCACTTTATAAGAAATTAGAAATATTAAATTTAAATGATTCTATTTTAGAACAAGAGATGCGAACTTTATCTGGTGGAGAAAAAGTAAAAGTTGGAGTTTTAAAACTTTTGTTAGATGAATATGATATTTTATTTTTGGATGAACCTACCAACGATTTAGATATAGAAACTTTAGAATGGTTAGAAACTTTTATCAATCAGATAAATACTCCAGTTGTATATGTTTCACATGATGAAACATTGTTAGCGAATACAGCAAATATGATTCTTCATTTAGAACAAATCAAGAAGAAAACAGATTGTAGATATACTTTGTTAAGAATCGATTATGATACTTATGTAAGTCAAAGACTATCTATGATAGAAAAGCAAACACAGGTATCTAGGTTCGAAAAAAGAAATTTGGATCATCAAATGAAGAAGTTAAATCAAGTCATGAATAAAGTGCATGACCAACAAAATACAATTTCTAGAAGTGACCCTCATGGAGCACAACTTTTAAAAAAGAAGATGCATTCTTTAAAGTCTCAAGAAAAGAAATTAAATAATATAGTTTTGACAGAGATGCCAGATGTAGAAGAGAAAATTCATTTCTTTTTTGAAGATGTTACCATTCCTAAAAATAAAGTAATTATTCAATTAGATATACCAGAACTTAGAATTCATGAGAAAGTATTATCTAAAAATATTCAGTTAGACGTGATTGGAAATGTACATATGTGTATTATTGGAAAAAATGGAGTAGGGAAAACTACTTTGATAAAAAAGATATATGAAGAGTTAAGGACAAGGAAAGATATTAAAGTTGGATATATGCCACAAGTATATGAGGAAGTGTTTGATGATTACGAGACAGTTCTCGATTTTATTGCCCCTAAAACGAAGGATGACATTACAAAGGCTAGAATGTATTTAGGAAATTTGAATTTTACGAAAGAAGAAATGGAGGGAAGTTTAAAAAATCTAAGCAATGGGACAAAAGCAAAATTGTTTTTAATTCAATTGGTTTTAAATCAATGCAATGTTTTAATATTAGATGAACCTACTAGAAATGTAAGTCCTTTATCCAATCCTGTGATTCGAAAAGTTTTAAAAGATTTTAAAGGAACCATTATCAGTATATCTCATGACAGAAAATATATAGAGGAAGTAGTCAATCAAGTTTATCTTTTTGCAGAGAATGGTTTGAAAAAAGTAAGTAAGTTTGACATATCTTCTAAAAAGTGTTAGGATAACGTCGTCTTTTGAGAGATGGATTGTAGTTAGTTTAAGAGGTATAGTATGGATAAAGATTTACAAAACGATGGAAAAATTATCTCATTTGATTCTAGTGCTTTTGAGAAAATTGACTATTCAATGGAAGACCCAGATGCTTGGTCATTCTTAGAAGCAGAAAAAGAAATTACATCTAGTGATAAAAATTGTGAAAAAGTAAAAAAGAAGGATTTGAATCCTAATCAATTTTAACTTTACACAATTTTTTTCTATTTGTCAGAAATAAATGTCAACTATTGGGAATTGCCTTGTTTTCAAACATAAAACATGTTATATTGATAGAAACAATAGGGGTGTGAACTATGATAGAAGGCATGTTAGTAAATGAATTAACGACAGTAGATGAAAGAAAAATGGTTTTTGAATTGGCCAAAGCTAGAATTAAATCTTTACAAGGTGTAATCGAACAGTTAGAAACACAAGAAAAAGGAATTGATACAATCTTAAATCAAGAAAAAGAAACTTATGAAGTAAGTTTCAATCAACATCAAGATAGAGAAATTTCGATTCCTGAGTTTTCAGCCATTGATCAAGAACATCGTCATAAACTTGATTCGTTGCATTTAAAAAAGATTTCCATTGAAATGGCAAAGAATGCAAAACAGGGTGTAATTGAAAGATTATGGTGTTTATGTTGGCTTTTAAAAATGCCATATGGAAAAACAGAAGCACAAGCAATTCGGCATGATACAGGAGAAAAAATTACGGTTCGTAGACAAGACATTTATAATAAATACATGGATACTATTTTAAAATCTGAAGGAATGAGATTAAAAAATGAACAAAGTTATCTTCGACTTTTATTAGATTTTAATCATATACCAGATATATTAGTTCATCCAGAACATGAGTTTTATGCTGAAAGTTCAGCTACGAGTGAAAAATTAGTAGATGTCAAGGACCAAATTGAAACCCTTCAGCAATACGAAAGTAAGGGAAGAAGAAACTACAAAGATATAATGGATTTCAGTCAATTAACGGTTGGAGACTTTATGAATGAAAATACAGAATATCTATTTGATCAATTTTTCCTTGCAAATGAAGAACAAAGAAGAAGAGCGGTGTAAAAATACACGGCTCTTTACTATTTTATAAAATATTTTGTAATTACTGATTTTCCAATTTCTCTTTGGATGGTTTGCTTATAAAAGTCTTTTAAAGAAAATTTCTTTTCTAATTCTTCCTTGGAAGTAGAGGTTGTATAAAGACTAATCATTCTAGAGGAATCTTCATAAATAAAATCTTTTCCAATCATTTGAAAGAATAAATTCTTATTTTCTCTCTTTATAAATTTTACAGAAAAATCTTCGATTGCATTTGTTTCCCAAATTCCATCATTGTTTACAGAAATATTTAGAGTTCCTATTTGACCATGATACTCTTTTCCTACTAAGTCATCAATACTTTTGAGTTCTTCTAAGTCAATTTTAATATCACAGCTTCCATATACAATATTATTTCTTACTAGTGTGGGAAAAAATTCATTTGTAAGATTGACTGTAATGTAACTTTTTCCATTATAATTTCTTTGCCTAAAATTGATTTCTGAAAATTTAATTTCGAATTCATAGTTATTAATTTTTAACACTTTCATCACCGTTCATAGTATATCATAATTGATAGGAAAAAAGAAGATTCAAAACTTTTTATTTTATTGTATTTCTTTTCAGTGATATAATAAATAATGAAGGTGGTATGATTTGGAAAAGACAAGGATAGAGATTAAAAATGAGATTGATCTTTTACCTTTCGAAGAAGATATTTATGTACATCATGAATTAAAAGAAGATTCAGAGTTTATGACAGATAGAGTTTCTATCATTTACGGAGATATTCCTATTGATAACGAAAGTAAAGATGGAGTGATAGATGTAATATCTTCCAAAAAATATTGGTATAATCATAAGGCTTATTGGTTAAAGTATTTAAGAAATCATTATGTAACAGATGATTATTTAAGGCAATGGAGAGAGAAAAACTCAAAGGATTATTTTATTCCCATTGTTCAATGTTTGAGTACTTATAAGGATATTATATTGCTTGACATTACAGATTTAGACGAAGAAGAAAAGCACCAGATAGCGCTATTATTAATTCCTGAATCTATGACTGAGAAACAATATAAAACCTTGGAGGAAAATATTGACTATTTAAGTAGTTATCAAAATATTTTTGTTCAAGGGGGAACATCCGTCGGTGATCCAGAAATCTTTTTCGACTCTTCCTTTGAACTTCCTATCAATGAAAATGTTCAAGGTTCCACCTTTCCTGATTTTCTAAAAGATACGCTACAGAAGTATCTGAAAAATCAATCATTACAAAAATAAAAATAAGAGTAGGAGATGAAATTATGTTAGAAGGAAAAGTAGCAGTTATTACTGGAGGTACGAGAGGAATTGGGTTTGCAACTGTTCAGAAGTTTTTAGAGAATGGAGCGAAGGTTGCCTTGCTTGGTTCAAAAAGTGAAACGGTAGAAAAAGCGGTTTCTCTGTTGAAGGAGCAAAACGCTAGTTATGAGGTCATTGGCTTTTATCCAAACTTAACCAAAGAAGAAGAAGTAAAAGATACGTTCGAACAAGTAGAAAAAAGTTTTGGATCTATTGATATTTTAGTCAATAATGCAGGAATATCTTCTAGAACACCATTACAGGATTATACAGAAGAAGAGTATGATAAAATTAGTAATCTAAACATCAAGTCCGTATTTGTATGTTCTAAAGTAGCAGTTCCTTATTTAAAGAAGACAAAGGGTGTTATTTTAAATACTAGTTCGATGGTTAGTATTTATGGACAACCATCAGGAGTCATGTATCCTGCTAGTAAATTTGCTGTGAACGGAATTACGAAATCTTTAGCACGTGAGCTTGCACCTTCTGGAATCCGCGTGAATGCAGTTGCTCCTGGAATTACGGAAACAGATATGGTAAAAAACTTACCAGAAGAAATGATTCAACCATTAATTCAAACTATTCCTCTTGGTAGAATTGGTCGTCCTGAAGACATTGCAAATGCATTTTTGTTTTTAGCGAGTGATATGGCAAGTTATATCACAGGGGTAGTTTTATCCGTAGACGGTGCCGCTAGAGATTAAAATATTATAAATTAACAAAGTTGTGATACATTTATGAGTAAAAAAACAAAAATCATTTTCTATGGGATTCTTTTATCAATCTGTCTAACTGTATTTATTCTACAGATATTTATTTTTGAGTCCCCAGATGGGAATTTAGGTCTTCTTCTTTGTATGACTTGTGCTGGTTTTATCACTTATTCTACAGTGAGGTTATATCAATTAAGTAAAAGTTTTCAATCACTTTCGAAAACAGTGATTGATGTAATGTCCACGATTTCTGGATTTAAAACCTTGTAATGATTCAATACTTTATCAAAATATATTGGAAAAATTTGGAAGAAGTATAATAAAATGATGATGAGGAGACTAATATGAACTTAGAAGAAAACATATTAAATATAATTAAGAATTGTACATATGATATTGGAATATACATTACTGATATGTATGGCAATAGGATTCAATATAATGAAAATAATATATTTGAAACTGCAAGTTGTATAA
>DLAC01000050.1:0-27030 GCA_002493865.1 Caryophanales bacterium UBA7057 | reverse complement strand
TAAAAACATTTATTCTAATTGAATATTTTAAGCAATTATATGAAGGTAGAATAAGTAAGGATGATTATTTTGAATATACTGAAGATGATAATATTTCTGGGATGAATTCTGGTATCATTCAAAATTTTGATTATGGACTAAAATTTAGGTCTAAAGATTATGTAATATTGATGATTACAGAGAGTGATAATATTGCTTCTAACAAATTGATTGATTATTTAGGAATTGATAATATAAATAGAACCATTCAGGAACTAGGTTTCAAAAATACCAAATTATTGCATGAGATAAATTTTACAAAATATTTAGAGTTAGCGACGACTACGCCATATGAATATGCTAGAGTATTTGAAATGCTATATAAGGGCGAGGTAATCAATAAAGAAGTATCTAATAATTGTTTAGATATACTAAAAAGGCAAGTGCATAAGGATATGCTTGTAAAATATTTACCGCCATTAGATATGATATTAATGGGGGATAGTGCTAGCAACATTAACTATATCGCTTCTAAATCTGGTGGACTCGTATGGGAAGATGATCAAGCTAAAAATATTCGTAATGATGGAGGAATCATATCTACAAAAAATGGTGATTATGTTATATCAATATTTATATCAAATATTGATGATTTAAGATTTAATTTTGATAATAAAGCTATCGAAATTGGTGGACAGATAAACAAATTAATTTATGAAAATTTAACAAAAAATAATGGTAAATTTAAAATTTAATGAAAAGTTAAAATGTTTGTCTGTGGTATTTCTATAAAATTCTTGTAAAAAGTTGAAAATTAGATAATCTTTGATTTGAATTTTACATTAAATGATGTTATTATATCAATCCAAAGGAGAGATGATCCATGGAATATGATATGAGTATATTGGAAAGTGCAAGGCAAAAGAGAAGAATCGTACAGGCAATTATTAAAAATCCTGGTATTAGGGCTAAGGACTTAGCTAAAATTTTAGGAATGTCTTCTAGTGCACTTGGTAATCAATTGCCAATACTTCGTGATGCTAATATTATTTATGTTAAGCCTAGGGGTGGACTTAGAAGCTATTATATTAATGAGTCTTTCTTAATAGACCATCCTGAATATAAAGATATAACCGAGCAGGAATCTACTCATGTAACTCAGTATGATAAGCCATCCACAATTAGTACTACAATGGCACTTTCTTTGATTAAAAATATATTGTATAATTCATCAGAAATGCAAGCAATGAAGATACTAGATCACTTCGATATATTTGTGGCTTGGTTTTCTGTGAAAGAATTGATCATATTATTATATGAACTAGGTATTTGTACGGATATAGATCCGGAATCTTTGGATATGTCTCATACAGAATACTCTTTAATGCGCGAAGAATTAATGACACGGTATAAAGATATTTTATATTATTTTTTCATACAAGATGAGAAGTTAAAATCAAAAAAACTGATATGAGTTTTTTTAGGTTCGTACTATAGAAAATTGTTGAGAAACAATGATATATTATTAAAATTTATATAGAGGTAGTTTAAGATTCGATGAATATATCTCTGACTTTCATTGTTTCGTACAGAACTATTTTTGGATACAAAAGTTTTCCAAAAGTATTGTCAAAAAAAAGTCTTTATGTTAATATAATAATGTCTTTTGAAAGGCATTATTTTATTTGGTCTGTTGGTGAAGTGGCTGAACACACCACCCTCTCAAGGTGGCATTCACGGGTCCGAATCCCGTACAGACTACCAATGATTAGAACCTTGATTAGTTCAAGTAATCATAGACTTTAGAAAGCGACTTCATAGAAGTCGTTTTCCATTGATTTTTATCTTTGTTTATGCTATAATAACTTGCGTTGAAAGGTGGGGTTTGAATGAAAATTAAGAATGTAAAATTAAGGATGTTTGTTCCTTTAATAGCACTTGAAGCCGTAACATTAGTGAAAGTAGTACCATTAAAGAGTGACATTAAAGAATTAGAGCATAGTATGGTAGAAATTGATCAAAGGGTAGATAATATTGAGAACCGTTTGGATGATTTAGAAACAAAATATATTGAACAACAATATGAATATCTAGAAAGTCTTAAGGAAGATTCTAGTCAAACAGAAAAAGAATCATCGACAGAGGAGAAAGTAGAAAAATTACTTGAGGAGTCCCCTGAATATAGAAGAATTGCAGAATATGTATCAGAAATTACAGAGGAAGATATTGAGTCATATGTCACAGAAATATTAGATTATTATGGGGTTACTTCCCAAAAGGATACTTTTCGTTTTAACCCAAATAATATGAGTGAAGCAAAAAGAAGAATCCAAACATATGCTGATATGATGGATAGTGAAGAAAATAAAACCTTTGAAACAGAATATCATATTGAGACAACCGTAGAAGACTTCCTTGTAACGGAGTACATAAAAGAATATCAAGCAGGTCATCCACAAGCATCTGAAAAAGAATTAGAAGAAGCTGCAAAGGAGTTTAAGTTAAAAGCTTCCGCTGTTTATTATACAAAAATGAATTTGAAATATTTAAGCGATGAGACTTTAAAAGCTTTGAATGAAAAATATCATTTCGTAGAGGAATCAGAAAATTTGGTAGAAGATATCAAAGCGTATGTTGATAGTGCTATTATTCGTTATAAACATAATCCATTAATGAGAAAAATGGTTGCCAATCAAGGAGATTATATCGCACACGGATTACTAGATGAAAATACGAATACGAAGAGATATTGTGCGTTCATTGGAAGTGACTCCGAAGTAGTAGATGAAGTAATTCATGGCGACTATGGAAATGGAGAAGAGCGAAAGGTAAGTCTAGGTGAAGAGGGATATACTTATTTTGTTGTACAGGAAGCAGTCAATTTAAAATTGGGAGTAGTATCAGATCAAAACACCGTTTTCTATCGTATTGAAAATGGAGAAGTTGTATCCAATCTTCCAGTGTTACCAACAGATCAGGATGAGTTATGTAAATACTTATTAATTGAATTGAAGTATCAATCTCAGCATTATGGCATGTATGGACCCGAATCCTATGATCCAAGTGAATTTTTAATCAAGCAAGTAATTTTTGGACACTATAATCAAGTCTATGATATGCTTTACAGAACGGGAGAAATTACAGATGATACGGAAAAAGCAATTCTAGAAGAACTTGATTATCATCGATATGTAGGAGATGCTATGGACTTTTTTGAAACAGTAGAACAGGTTCAAAAAGTAACAGGTAATATTCAAAAGACTTTATAAATAAAGATAAATGATATAGAGGAAAGCGACTTGTTAAAGGGTCGTTTTTCATTGATTTTTATCTTTGTTTATGCTATGATAACTTGCGTTGAAAGGTGGGGTTTGATGAAGATTAAAAATTTAAAGGTAAAAATTACTGCTTTAGCGCTTGGTGGTATTTTACTTGGTGTGAAGGCATTTAATAATTATGATGAAGAATTCAACCAAAGTTGCGCAGATATTAGGATGGATTTAGATGACATCGAGGCCAATATAGATGAAACTAGGGACAACCTAAATCATTTAGAAAAAATGATTATGCAACATCATGGATATCTAGAAAGTCTTAAGGAAGATTCTAGTCAAGTAGAAAAGGAAAAAACAGTCGAAGAAGAAGTAGAAGAATTACTTGAAGAATCTCCTGAATATAGAACAATTGCAGAATATGTATCAGAAATTACAGAAGAAGATATTGAATCATTTCAAAAAGAAGTGTTAGATTATTATGGAGTTACTTCCCAAAAGGATACTTTTCGTTTTAACCCAAATAATATGAGTGAAGCAAAAAGAAGGATTCAAGCATATGCTGAAGCGATGGATAGCGAAGAGAATATGACCTTTGATACAGAATATTTGATTAATGTAACTGACGAGGATCCTTTGGTAGCAAGATATAGAACTATCTATCAAGATAGTCATGAAGAAGCATCTTTAGAAGAACTTGAGGAAAAATCACAGGAATTTAAAGAAAAAGCAGCTGCTGTTTATTATACAAAGATGAATTTAAAATATTTAAGTGATGAAACTTTAAAAAATATCAATGAAACATACCATTTTGTAGATGACTCAAAAAATTTAATGGAAGATATCAAAGACTATGTAAATAATGCTTGTATTATTTACTATAAAACTCCTTTAATGAAAGAAATGGTTGCCAATAATGGGGACTATATCGCACATAGATTATTAGACGCGAATATCAATGCAAGGAGATGGAGTGCCTTAATTGGTGGTCGTGGAGAAGTAGTAGAAAGCGTTATTCGTGGAGAATTTGGTAACGGAGAAGAACGAAAAGAAAATTTAGGTGAAGAGGGATATAATTATTTTGCGGTACAAGAAGCAGTCAATCTAGAATTAGGTGTTGTATCTAATCAGAAAACAGCCCTTTATCGAATCGAAAATGGAAAAGTTGTATCTAATCTTCCAACCTTACCAACAGATAAGAATGAATTATGTAAACGTGCATTAATTGAAAAGAATTTTCAAAATCAATATATAGAAAATACAGTAATATATGATGCTGGTTTTTCTTATCATGCTCCATATTCTTATGATCCACAAATGGTTTTAATAGAATCAGTTGCAGAAGGTCATATGACTGAAATTCATTATATGCTTATGGCAGAAGAGGATACAAATTGTGTAGAAATAGATATCTTAAATGAACTAGATTCTTGCAGTCCATTAGACCTTTTTGAGAGGGTGGAACAGGTTCAAAAAGTAACAGGCAATATTCAGAAAACTTTATAAATAATTAATGAGGTGAAAAAATGACAAATGTTCGATTAAACTTAAATTATTTTTATAGTACAATTTCAGATGGAAATATGAATACAAATCCAAAATTTTATAAAGAAGGAATGACTAGAGAGGAAATCAAACAGGATTTTACGAAAAGAAGAATTTGTTTAGGTGAACAACATGGATTTTCTGGGTTAAAAATTTTAACCCCAATTCAAAAATCTAGACCGAATTTGGAAGGAGTAACGAAAGCGGAAAAACAAAGTCTTTTGGCCAAATATAACTCTAAATATCCAGATGGGCATTATGTGAGAATTACGGAAGAAATGATTGAAGGGTATGAGGACTTGTATGATTTAGATATTTATTCTGATATTTTGATGATTGGGGCAGATCTTCCTAAAATTGCCCTTGCTTACCCAGTCGCTGATTGCCCCGTTCTTTTTGTAGAAGATACGAAGAATCAAGTAGTTGCGATGGCACACTGCGGAGGAGAATATATCGATAGATCTTTACCCTCTCAAATGATTGATTCAATTCGAGAAGAAACGGACGCAAAAACGGAAGATATTTCAGTGGTAGTAGGACCTTATGCTCACAAAGAAAATTTTATTTATCATGGAATTCCTCAGTGGGTTCACAACTTTAAGGTTTGGAGTGAGGCAATTGTAGATACCTGTGGAAATTTCCATATCGATATGGAAATGGCGATTAGAAATCAATTACTAAAACAGGGTGTTTATGATTCAAATATTGTGTTTTCCGACTTAGATACTATTACGGATCCAAGATTTTATTCTAACAATCGGGCAAGAGTTCATCCAGAAAAAGCGGGAAGATTTTATAGTGGCTGTTTCTATAATAAATGCAAAGAAAAGTGTAAAACATTATAAGTACTCATAGTTTTATCTCAAAATTTGTCAAAAGTCGATTTTAATCAATCGTCTTTTTCTATGATTTGCTATATTTTATAAAGGTATTTCTTTAAAAGTGATTGACTTTTCAAGTTTCTTATGGTAACATTTTAAATGTTTGAAGCCTTCTGGGTATCAAACCACATTGAAAAGGTTATAAAAAGTGAGTACTTTGCCTTAAGAGTGAGCCAGAAATCTAATAAAGGAGGTATATTCATGAATGCAGTGATTAAAACAGGTGGTAAACAATATCGTGTTTCTGAGGGAAGCGTAATTTTCGTCGAAAAGTTAGCTTTAAATGAAGGAGACAAAGTTGTTTTTGATGAGGTTTTAATGCTTGATAGTAAAGTAGGAAATCCTTACGTCGCTAAAGCTAGTGTTGAAGGTGTTGTTTTAAAACAAGGAAAAAATAAGAAAATCCGTGTATTTAAGTATAAGTCAAAAGATAGAAGCAACAGAAGAACCCTTGGACATAGACAACCATATACAAAAGTTGAAATTAAAAAAATTAATGGGTAATTTTCAATGATTCAAGTAAAAGTTAAAAAGTACCAAGAACAAATTCAAGAAATTACAATTACGGGGCATGCAAACTATGATGAATATGGAAAAGATATTGTTTGTAGTAGTGTCAGTAGTATTGTAATTACAACTGTGAACGGAATTTCAGAATTGAATCCAAATTATCTAGAGATTTTGGAAGAAAAAAATAAGATGATAATTCAAATCAAAGAAGAGGATGAAATAGGAATGAAATTAATTCAGAATATGATTTCTCTATTAGAAGAATTGTCAAAGAGTTATCCAAAAAATATAATAGTCAAGTAAGGAGGAGAATACATGAACAGATTAGTATTAAACATACAATATTTTGCTCACCATAAAGGACAAGGATCTACATCCAATGGTCGTGATTCTGCAGGACGTAGATTAGGAGCAAAAGCAGCAGATGGTGAATTTGTAACTGCAGGTTCTATTATTTATCGTCAAAGAGGAACTAAAATTTTTCCAGGAAATAATGTAGGTCGTGGAAATGATGATACATTATTTGCTAAAGTTTCAGGAATTGTAAAATTTGAACGTGTAGGTAGAGATAAAAAACAAGCAAGTGTGTATAGCGTAGAAGAATAGTTTGAGCTATTCTTTTTTTGTGTAAAAGCTTATACGGTTTTCTTTGACCAAAATAATAAGATATGTTGTAATAGGTCCAATTTTATTAGGTAGATAAATGCCTATACAAAAATGATAAAAGTCAAGGAGACACTATGAAATTAACAAGAGAAAATGTAGAAAAAATATTTAGAGAATGTGAATGGCCATTGTGTGAATGGCAAAGTGCAATCTTATTAGAAGATGAAATTCCAGAAGGGGCAATGTTATTGAATCCATTACCATCAGGGGCAAATGTGATAACTTTTCATCCAGAAAAACTAAATCAATATAGGCAAGAAATTGGTGAATTATTAGATCAAATTCCTTATCTAAGTCAAGAAACAGGTATTACTCTTCCGATGTTAGGTCATACTGCAGGAGGTCCTGCTTGGTCAGAAAATATTTATGTAATACAAAAATTGTATTTATTAGGAGTGGCAACTGATCAATTGCTTAGCGATAAAAACAATGAAAATCCCCTCATCTATAGAATTCCAAAAGAAAAATCAATTCATACTTTGGTAAAGACAGAAGAGGAAAAAGGGAGAGTCATTGGGAAAGTAATTAGTCAACAATTTGTTTTTAATCACAAGAAATAATGAAATTAGAAAGATAGATTTTAGAACAAAGAATCGTTCTTTGCTCTTTTTATTTGACTTATATCTTTTTAAGTAATCATGTTATAATAGAGATAATAAATAGAAAGGAGAAATATCTATGTTTATAGATGAGGTTACAATTGAAGTACATGCTGGAAATGGTGGAGATGGGTGCCTTGCTTTTCGGCGTGAAAAATATATTCCAATGGGTGGTCCCTATGGTGGAAATGGGGGACGAGGTAGCAATATCGTTTTTAAAGTAGATACTGGTCTTCATACTTTACTTGATCTTCGTTATAATCGTATTATTAAGGGAAAAAAAGGAGAAAATGGGCAAGGAAAAAATTGCCATGGAAAAAATAGTGAAGATATTATCATTCGTGTTCCACAAGGAACGGTTGTGACGGATACAGATAGTGGCTTGATTGTAGCAGATTTAAAAGGGAAAACGGACGAAGTAATTGTAGCTTACGGTGGACGTGGAGGTCGTGGAAATACAGCATTTAAAACTCAGAGTAATCCTGCACCTAACTTTTCAGAAAAAGGAGAACCTGGGGAAGTTAAATACTTAAAAGTAGAATTAAAAATGCTTGCGGATGTTGGATTAGTTGGACTTCCAAGTGTTGGAAAAAGTACCTTAATTTCACAAGTATCTAAGTCGAAACCTAAAATTGCAGCCTATCACTTTACGACATTAACCCCAAATCTTGGAGTATGTAAAAGTAAAGATGGTAGAAGTTTTGTCATGGCAGATTTACCAGGATTAATTGAGGGAGCTAGTCAAGGAGAAGGTCTAGGAGATCGATTCCTTCGTCATATTGAAAGAACCAAAGTCATTGCACATGTCATTGATATGTCTGGTTTTGAGGGAAGAAATCCTTATGAAGATTATCAAGTAATCCAAAATGAATTAAAATCATTTAGTGAAAAATTAATTCAAAAGCCACAGATTATTATTGCAAATAAAATGGATTTAGAGCATGCAGAAGAAAATCTAAAGGCATTTAAGAAAAAGGTGGATGTTCCAATCTACCCAATTAGTGCAATGAATCAAGAAGGCTTAGATCCAGTGTTAACAGCTCTTGCAGATTTATTAGATGCTACCGTTGATACACCTCTTTATGACGAAAATCAATTTGAAGGTCATGTTCTTTATAAATTTAAAAAAGAAGAACCTTATACCATTACGAGAGAAGATAATGGGGACTTTACTATTCATGGCGAGGAAATTGAAAAATTATTTAAGATGACAAATTTCCAAACAGAGGATGGAATGCTTCGTTTTACCAAGAGACTTCGTAAGATGGGAATTGATGATCAATTAGAAGAAATGGGTGCACAAGAAGGAGATATTGTTCATCTATTGGACTTTAATTTTGAATATAGAAAATAGCTAGAAGAGACTCTTAGGAGTTTCTTTTTTATTGAAAAATTCTTTCGTTTTCTATATAGGAGTGATATAATAACTTTACTCAGATTTCAGATGAAGAACGAAAGGAGATGGAATGAAGGAGAAAATACTTTTATCAGAAGAAGGATATGAACAGTATCAGAAAGAAATTGAAAACTTAGAAACAAAAATTAGGAAAATAAGAAATATCAAGGCAGAAGCTTATAAAGAAGCACCAGGAGACGGGTGGCATGATAATTTTCCCTTTGAAGATGCTACAAGACAAGAGGATATCTTGCTAGTTCAAAAGAATAACTTATTAAAAAAGAAGAAGGATATTGTAATTGTAGAACGGAAAAAAACAAATAAGAAAACGATTGATCTAGATGATATTGTTACGCTAGAACTTACCTACGAAGAGGGAGAAACAGAAATTTTAAAGATTCAACTCGTAGGAAAATGGAAGATTGATGATAGTAATCACATTCAAGAAATTTCTTTGAATAGTCCTTTAGGAAAGGCATTATATCAAAACGAAAAAGATGATTTTCAGTATAAGGTGAATGACAAAATAATAAAGATAAGAATTATAAGTATTGATACTTAACTCTTATCTTTTGTTCTATAACAACTAGAAATCTTCTAATTTTAGTTGGTCCTCAATCTGTATATTTTGAATACTTCCTAATGGTAATTCAAACACATACCAAGCATTCCGAACTGGCCATAAGATACGATTTTTAGAAAAATTTTTATAAATAGAAATAATTTTCAATTCATGATCGCATAGGATTAAATCTATCTTTTGAAACATAAAGAAAGTATGAATAGAATTACAGTGTGGAAAACATTTTCCAGTTTGAATTTTCTTTTTTTGAAACATAAATCCAATGAGTCTTTGAAAGAAAGTATTACATATTTCAACTTCAATTGTTTTATTTCCGATTCTTAATTGTTTAGTCAAAGTAATCACCAATTTTATTATACAAACAAAAAACAAAATTGACAAATACCCCAATTTCCTATAAACTTAAGTTAAAGTAAAGGTGGAATCCATATGAAAATGGGAAGTCGTCGTATTAGTTCTAGAGGTACAAGCGGCCAGGCTTTGGTAGAATATGTTTTAATCATTGCTTTAATTTCCGTTGTGATTATTGCTGCTGTTAAGATTTTGGGTGGATATGTGATGGACGCTATGACCAAAACTTCATGTTCTATTTCTGGAACTACCTATGTTCCAGGAAAAAAACCAGGAGGTGGAACCTGCTCTGATTCCAAAGAAGACTCAAAAGAGGATTCAGAAGAAGATTTAGAAAAATTTCTTGATGAAAATTTAGATTAGGGAATCTTGAAAAAGATTTTCTTTTTTCTTTCTCTATGGTATAATGAAATCATAATAGGGGTGGCATAGAGATGCGAAAAGAAGAAGGACAAGCCTTAATCGAATTTGTATTAATTCTACCAGTGTTTTTACTGATTCTTTTTATAGTGATTGATTTTGGCCGCCTTTTTTATGAGAAAGTAGAACTAGAAAACCGCTTTGAAGAAAGTATCGAAGTATTGAAGCAACATAAGAATTATGAGGAAGCTCTCCGTGTATTAAACGAAGGGCAAACGGAAGAAGCTACTTTAGAAGTAAATGATGAAGATTCTTATATGAAAATCAAAACAACACTTCATCTTTCCTTTCTAACTCCAGGACTTGATAAAATCTTAGGTGAAAACCATATCAAAATTGAAAGGGTGATTCCATATGAGGAGGGGTAGTCCTTTCAACCATCGAGGACAGGTTTTAGTTTTGTTTGTTATTTTATTACCTGTAATCCTGTTAGGTGTATATGCACTTTTTTCTTATTTTACTTTAAAATATGAACAGAAAAATCTCAACCATATCGCAGAGATTGCTTGTGAGTATTCTCTTCTTGGAAATAGTGAGGAGAAAGTACGAAAACTAATTTTGGAAAATGATAAGGACGTTCAAATGGAAAAAGTGGAAGGGGATTTTCAAAGAAAATCAATCACCTTAAAAAAAGATGTTAATTCATTATTTTTAAATTATAAAACTACAGTTTCAATTTCTGTAGAATGTAGTAGGTAGGAGGTATGTATGAAAAACGAAAGGGGAAAAATCCTAACAATTACTTCTATGAAAGGTGGTGTAGGGAAAAGTATCTTCCTACTCAACCTTGCAGGAGTTTATCAAAGACTGGGAAAGAAAGTATTACTAGTGGATCTTGATTTTAGTAATGGTGCTTTAGCCCTTTCTTTAAACATTTCACCTCAAAAGACAATCTATCATGCCTTAGATGACTTAATGCATAATCGATTTCAAACAGTAGATGACTATATTTCTTCTTATAATGAATGGATTGATGTAATTTCTTGTCCAAAAGATCCAAGACATGCTACCAAGATAGAGATTCGTTATTTAAGCACTCTGTTAGAAAGAGTATCCTTTTCTTACGATGTTATTTTGGTGGATACAACACATGGATTTTCTAAAAATAATATTATTATTTATGATCACTCTGATTTGTTAGTTTATTTAATGTCTAATGATTTAATGGATTTAAAGAATAGTAAAAACTTTATGACCATTATGAAGGATATAGAGATGGATCATTTTCGAGTAATTTTAAATGAGAGCTATATGCCAAGTCAAAACTATTTTAGTGACTTTGATATTCATACAATGATTGAATGGAAGATTGACTATACATTATCTACAAAATTGTATGTTAAAAATTTAACTGGATATTTACTAGAAGGAATCATTCCAACATTAGATGAAAAAACTTGGGAAAAGAAATACAAAAAAGAGTCTGATTTCTTATTTAAGATGGCAAATGATTTCATTGGAGAGGAGGACGAATATGGCAAAGAAGACGTTCACTGAAGAATTTGATATAGATACAACTGTTAGAAAACCTGTAACAATTATTAAGGACTATGAAATATTTAAAGATAAAGAATTATTAGATCAGTTAAGAGTTCAAATTATTCAAAATATTTTAGATAATCAAATTCCAGAAAATACTTCTCTGAAAGATTACATCAATACAGAAATTGATCATAGTATAGAAGACTACGATTTATCGAATTTAGAACGGGAACATATCTTTCATTTAATTGAACATGAAATTAATGGATATGGTCCAATTACTGAGTTATTAGAAGATAAGAATGTAACAGAAATTATGGTGAATGGACCCAATGATATTTATATTGAAATTGATGGAAAGATTATGAAGGATGACACAATTTCTTTTATTAATAATGATCATATTTTAAGAACCATTGAGAGAATGATTCAACCTCTTGGAAAAACGATTGATATTTCTAGTCCTATGGTAGACTCCCATTTGCCAGATGGTTCTAGAATTAATGCAGTAATTCCACCTCTTAGTTTAAATGGTCCAGTACTTACGATTCGTAAGTTTAGTGATTATTTGAATACGATTGATGATTTAATTCGATTCGGTACACTTACTCCTTATATGGCAAGATTTTTAGAAGCCGCAGTGCTTGCAAAATTAAATATTATTGTCTGTGGTGGTACGGGTAGTGGAAAAACAACAATTTTAAATGTATTATCCAATTTTATTAGAGAAGAGGAGAGAATCATTACGATTGAAGATGCTGCTGAATTAAAATTGAGACAAGGACATGTTATTTCATTAGAAACTCGGAGTACGAATTATGATAATGGAAAAGAAGTGACGATTCGAGATTTGGTTCGAAATTCTCTTCGAATGAGACCAGATCGAATTATTGTTGGAGAAGTTCGTGGAAGGGAAGCCTTAGATATGTTACAAGCCATGAATACAGGACATGAAGGAAGTCTTACCACTTTGCATGCGAATGGACCAATTGATGCTTTAAACCGTCTAGAAACTATGGTTCTAATGGGAGAAATGGAAATTCCTATTTCAGCCATTCGAGAATATATTTATAATGCCATTGATGTAGTTGTTCAAGTGGAAAGATTAAGTGATGGGAAAAGAAAAATTACAAGCATTTCAGAAGTAGTTGGGTTAAAAAATGGAGAAATTGAATTACAAGAGATTTTTGCTTTCCGTAAGAAGGGACTCACTCCGAATGGGGAAGTGAATGGAGAATTTATTTTATATAACTATATTCCAAAAGTCTATGACCGAATAAAACGTCAAGGAATTGATCGTATCGATGATATTTTTACACCGCTAAAGAAGAATAGTAAAGAAAGTAAAAAAAATAAAGATTAAAAAAGAAAGGAGGAATTTTTATGCCTTATGGAATCAGTCCAACGTTATTGATTGGGATTGGCATTGCGTTATTTATACTACTTTGCGTTTATGTTGTAGCTTCTAAATTTACGAGGGCTTATAGGTTTTCTAAGCGAATCGAAAACTATACAATAGATCCTGTTCAAAAGTATGGAACTTCAATTGGGGATAGATTCTATGTTGTAGGACTTGAATTTTTAAATCGTTTTTCTATGTTTTTAGCTAAGATTCCAGGAATAGAAAGACTCGAAAAAAAATATGAAGTTTATTTAGTCAAAGAAGAACATAATGATTCCTCCTTTTTAGAGCTGATTGCTATTCAGGGAATTTGGGGACTCTTTTTACTAGGCCTTTATTTTGTACTTTGTGGAATCAGAGTATATCAACCATCCATTTTCTTTGCACTTTTCTTTTTTCTTCTTGGATTTTTCTTACCTAACGTGTATTGGGAAGTTGGTCGAGTGAAAAGGAATCAACAAATAGAAGAAGATTTATTAAAAGCAATTACTATGATGGAAAATGCTTTTGAGGTTGGAAAGAGTATTACGCAAGCCTTAGAAATTGTTTCTCGTGAACTGGATGGACCTTTAGGGGAAGAATTTTCTAAAATGAATATTGACTTAAAGTTTGGATTAGAACTAGAAATGGTATTAGAACGTTTTTATGAGCGAGTTCCTATCGAAGAAGTTCATTATATTACAACTTCTCTGATTGTCTTAAATCGTACAGGGGGTAATATCAGTAAAATATTTTCATCGATTAAAGAGAATTTCATAGATCGAAAAAAACTAAGTCAGGAACTAAAGTCAACGACTGCTTCTGCGAGTTTGGTTTGTAAAATATTAATGTGTTTGCCATTTATCATTGTATTATTGATTCGTCTTTTGAGTCCATCTTATTTTCAGGACTTATTTACATCTTGGATTGGACTTATCTTATTGATGGTGATTGTTTTATTATATACTATATATATATTAGTGATTCATCATATCATGAAAATTGATTATTAAGAGGTGTTTTATGAAAAAGGGAAGAATAGAAAATAAAATTTATAGAAAAGAAACTATTCAGAAGTATCAGGAAAAATGTCTTTCTTTAGGGATGGATGCTACTGTCAATGGATATTCTTTTTTAAATATGAGACTATTTTCAACGCTACTCCTCTTTTTCTTTTTTCTTATCATCGATTATAGAAATTTAATCGTCAATTTAGTTCTTTGTAGTATTTATTATTACTTATTTTCTAAGCTTTATTTAGACAGTAAAATTGAAAAAAGACAAAGACAATTAGAAAAAGAATCTATTTTATTTTTTGAAGTTGTTGCACTATCGTTAGAATCGGGAAGAAATTTAGTTGATTCTTTAGAAATTACTTCTAAAAGCGTAGAAGGAAGTTTATCTTTGGAGTTTTCTAATGCTTTAAAAGAAATGGAATATGGGAAAAGTTTTAAAGAATCTTTACAGGCTTTAAGGACAAGGATTCCATCTCCATCGATTCAGAATATGATTTTAAATTTAGAACAGTCTAATGCTTATGGAAATAATATGGTAGAACCGATTCGTGAACAATTAAATTATATTCGTGAAATGCGGGTGATGGGAGTGAAAACACAGATTAATAAAATGCCAATTCAAGTTAGTGTTGTTTCCGTGTTACTTTTTGTTCCAATCATTTTGTTACTTGTATTATCCCCTGTAATTGTCAAACTTTTATTGCCATAAAGAAATGGTCTTGAGAAAAATTTTTATAGATTAAGAAGAATCTAGGTCATTCACTAGATTCTTTATTTAAAATCAAAATTTTATGTTATAATGATAATAGAAATGAGGTTTGATTATGAAGGTATTATTGTATGCAGAAGGATTAAAAACAATTGGAAAAAGTGGGTTAGGAAAAGCAATTCAGCATCAGATGACTGCTTTAGAAAATGAACAGATTGAGTATACACTAGATCCAAAAGACACTTATGATATCCTGCATATTAATACCTATTTTTTGAAGTCCTATTTTTTGGCAAAAAAAGCAAAAAAGAAGGGAAAGAAAATTGTTTATCATGCACATAGTACAGAAGAAGACTATAAAAATGGTTTTATTCTTGCGAAACAGACTTCGAAATTATTCAAGTGGTGGTTAATTAAGTGTTATTCTTTAGGGGACGTATTAATTACTCCTACTCCATATTCTAAAAAATTACTACAGGGATATAAAGGCCTAGAACACAAGAAAATTTATGATATTTCTAATGGAATCGATTTAGACTTTTTTCAGAATAATAAGAAATATGGAGAAGATTTCAGAAAGAAATATGGTTATAGTAAAGAAGATAAAGTCATCATTGGAATTGGATTATATATTGAGAGAAAGGGAATTGTTGATTTTGTAGAACTTGCGAAAAGAATGCCAGAATATAAATTTATTTGGTTTGGATATAGTCCGCTTTCTGTTGCAACCAAAAAGGTAAGAAATGCGGTCAATACAAAACTGGATAATTTAACGTTTGCTGGGTATGTAGAAAAAGAAGAAATCCGCGCTGCTTTAAATGGATGTGATCTTTACCTGTTTCCAACATTGGAAGAAACCGAAGGAATTCCCATTATTGAGGCATGTGCTTGTGGAACCAATGCAATCATTCGAGATATACCTATTTTTGAAGAATGGTTTCAAGATGGAAAGGACGTTTATAAAGCAAAAGACGTGGACGAATTTGAAGAAAAAATCAAAAAATATTTTAAGGGCGAGTTAAAATCTGTTTCTAAAAATGCATATCATAAGGCAGAAGAACGTGATATTAAACTTGTAGGAAAGCAATTGAAAGAGGTTTATACAGAGGTTCTTCGTTTAAAAAAGTAAATGAAAAATATAAAGTATATACTTTTTTTAGTAGTTGAAAGCAAGAAATTCAAGGAAATTCTTGTTTTTTTCTATATTTTTGGTATACTGATATTAGTAGAATAAGGGAGGGAATTTCATGGTTCGACAAGATAGCAGTGCACAAATTTTGTTGTCAATTTTGGGCGTGATTTCTCTAATCCTAATCACCGTAGGGGTAAGTTTTGCTTTTTTTACTTATGAAAAGCAGGTAGCGATTGAAAATAAGTTAAACGAAGGAAAGATTTCTTTAATCTATTCTAAAAATTTGTATTCAGATCGAGGACTTTCGATTACGAGTATTACTCCAGTAGATGATAGTTTGGGGAAAACTTTTAATTCAGATAAATATGTGTTTGATTTTCGAATTGTTGGAGATTCCGCTGGAAATCCAGAAATTCCTTATGAAATCACTTTAAGAAAAGATGTAGCGTCTCTATTAGAGGAAAACAATGTCAAAGTCTATTTAACAGAAATTGAAGAAGGAAAAGAGGTAGAATCAGAACTCACAACCTCTTCAGGACAAGTGAAAACGTTCAATGTTCTAAGCCAAACGGATGTGATTTCTGCGAGTGACGAGATTGAAAAAACAATTTATCAGGGAGTGATTCCTGCGAATACAAGTGCTTATGAAAAAAATTTCCGTCTTAGAATTTGGACCTCAGATACGGTTGCTAGTTCTACAAAATTAACACCAGAAGCAATTGTTGGTAATGTTTTATTCCAAGTGGAATTAAATGTTTATGCGAATGTAAAAACAATTATGAAGGGGGAAGTTATCGAGGCAACTGCGCTAACAATTAGTGATATCGCGCCAATGGTAGTTGGAAGTACACAAGAAGTCAGTGCATCGTTTACTCCCGTTACAACCACAGATCAAACGCTTACTTGGGTTTCTAGTCATCCAGAAATTGTTTCGATTGCGAAAACGGAAGATGGGAGAACTGTCTTAATTGCAAATGCTATTGGAACCGCAGAAATTCAAGCAACGAGTCAAAATGGAATATCAAAAACGGCAACCGTTACAGTAATGGCACCGCTTTCATAGAAATATTCTAAGGACTATTTTTTAATTAATTTTCTTTTTGGAATCGTTATAAATATTAAAAATAATTCCTAGTAGAAACATATAAGATAGTAGGGAAGAACCACCATAACTAATGAATGGTAGTGTAATTCCTGTAATTGGTAAGACACCTAGCGTCATTGCAATATTTTGAAATTGTTGATAGATAATCATTGAGGCACCTCCAATAATTATGGCAAGGTCCTCTTTATTTTTTGTTCCTTTCGCGATTCTAAATAGAGTGAAATCAAATAGTAGTAAGGCAATTAAAAGCAAATAACTACCGATTAAACCAAAATTAGATGCATATACGGAGAAGATGAAATCCGTTCCTGCTTCTGGAAAATATAAAGGTGTATGATGAAAACCATGTCCATAAAGACCACTAGAACCAATGGCTGTTAAAGAATTTTCTAGTTGTAATCCAGTTCCATTTTTCCAATCCAACAAGCGATCAATTCGATAAAATAAGTTCGTTCCAAATAAGTTTACAAATAATTTTTGCTGTTCAAAATATAAGAATAGGAAAAGGCCTAAAAGAAAAATCCCAATTCCACCTGTTGCTAAAAACCATCTTTTACGAATGGGTGAAATAAATAAAATAGAAATGGAAATAATAAAATATAAAAGAATGACTCCTGTATCTGGTTCTAAAAAAGTCAAAATTGTAGGAAGTAAAAAAAGTAAAATTACTTTTCCAATTAGAAGAAACTCTTCCTTTAAAGAAAGTGAAGCTTTTTCTTCCATCATTGGATAGACAATATGACTGATTATTAGAATTAAAAATATCTTCATAAACTCACTCGGTTGAAAAGAACCAATTCCAGGAATGATAAACCAACATTTACTATTATTAATAGGTTTTCCAATAAAAAGTAATAAAAGTAGTAGGAAATTTCCAAAGAAGTAAAGAAACCATGAGAAGTGTTTGATTCTTTTATTTCCAACTTTCATTACTAACAACATGATTAAAAAGCCTAGCATATACCAAAATAGTTGTTTTAAATAGAGTTTTCCAAGAGAAACCGATAAATAATCACTTGCACTTAGTATCGTTAAAACGCTAATGATCATAAAAAAAAATAAACAGAAAAGAAGTGGTAAATTTAAAATATAGTTCTTTTTTTTCATCGTAAAATCCCTCTTTTTTAGTATTCTTAGTTTTAAAAAAAATATACAAATCATAAAGTAAAATAGGGAGGAATCTTATGAAAAAAGAATTACCACATATTTATAAAAATGAAACGGTCAGTCGAGTAAAGAAAAATAGGGATGTATATCATATTCAAGCGAGTGATGAGAATCCAGAAAAAGAAGTTTTATTAGAAAATGACCCAGTATCGGTCGAAGCAAAATTAAAAAAACTTTTTCAAAGTAGACGTTATATTTTTAATATTGGAGTAGAGATTATTACAAAAAGAAAAGTATATGATACAAAGATTGCTGGAAAAGTGAAAAATAGTATTGTGACAATTGATGGAGAAGTTATTCCAATGATTGAGATTGAAGATATCATAATAAAAGACCGTTTGTAACGGTCCTTTATTATCCATTATACACAGTTGATATAAGTATCAGGAAGGCAACGTAATGCACCAACACAGTTTAAGTTAATTGTAAGGAAGGCATCTGTTCCAACATAAGGGGCGTTATCTATAGTTGTATCTGGATTTGGTGCTAACACGCGACAAGTACAGCAGCATCCTTCTACGTTTTCAACACGTAAAACACTACTTGTACCAGGAACTCCATTTAGGATATATGGGAACGTCCAAAGTCCCCCGTCACAGCAACGATAAAGTTCGATTGGTCTAGTATTGAAGCAAATAGTAGTTGGAATTGGTCCTAAGAATGGACGATCACATCCTTCTGCTAGACAATCAAATTTATCACTTCTGTTTTGTAGAGTAACGATGACTTTTAGAATGTTAGCAATGCAGCATTCCTCGTTTCTATCTGTATTTTCATCTTTGCACATTTCTATTCCTCCTTTCTAGAAATCAATGATAATTCTCCCAATCTAGGATGAAGGAAATTGGGATTCTTTCAAATTATCTAATATAAGATATTCAAAATTTAGAAATTATGTGTATATGTTTACCCAAATTGTTCGAGGCAAAAAAACTTTTCATTTTAGATGATTTATTGTATAATGAAGATGGTGATATAAATGGATTATTTACAATATGGAATTATTATCCTTGTTTTTATAATTATTACACTTGCTATTTTAAAAGCAACGAGGAAGGATGCACATTTAGAGTTAAATAAATTAGTAGAATATTTGGGAGGAAAAGAAAATATTATCGCAACGGAGACCAATTTATCTAGATTTAAAGTCACATTAAAGGATGTTTCTATCGTCAATAAGGATGCAATTCAAAAGTTAGGTGCGAAAGGGATTGTTGAAATTGATAATCAATTGAAAATAATTCTTGGTGCAGAAAGTAAACAATTAAAAAAATATATTGATGATTTGAAATAATCGAAAATGACAAATTCGAAGGAAAAATTACATTTTTCGACAATATTCGACAAAAAGAACACATATAATATTCTTGAAAGAAGGGAATCATATGTGTTTTTTTGAGGACTTATTTTTATCACTCTGTATGATTGTTTGTTTATATTTCATTTATAGAAATTATGCTTTAAAAAATAGATATGGGCATACAATTGAAAATTATATCTTATTTTTGCTTGTTGCTTTTACCTTTTGTTTTATCTTTCCTTCTATTGTTCGTTATTTCTTCTTAGATCTGTTTATTATTCTAGCTTATAAAGAAAGAAGATGGGAAGTTGGACTTTTATTATCAATTCCTACTATACTTGCATCTTTTTTAGTTCCAATGATTTCTACTAGTTGGATGGTACTATTACTTGGGGGTTATTTCGTCATTGAAATCTTTTTCCCAGAGAATCTCTTAAATAAGGAAGAGAGTGCTTTGGTATTCAAAGGCTTCTTAATATCATTTGTCTTATTTCAAAGAAATACTTTGTTACTAACACTTTTACTGATTGTATTTTTATTATTACTAATTGAACATTTATTATTATTCAAATTGACTCCTTTTTTTGTAAAAGTAAAGGATGTCGAAGAAAGTATGGATGAAATAGAAAAAAACTTATTTAAAATTACTCATGAAATTAAAAATCCAATTGCGGTTTGTAAAGGATATTTAGATATGATGGATCCAAAAGATGTAAAGAAAACAGAAAGGTATTTGCCGATTCTTAAAAATGAAGTTGAAAGAACGTTAGTGATTATGAATGATTTTATGAGTTTAAGAAACGTTACGATTCATCCAGATATTATGGATTTCTATCTTTTAATGGAGGATTTAAAAGATACTGTAGAATTATTATTAAGAAAACATGATTGCACATTAGAAATCCCTACATGTAATGAAGAATTATTCTTATTTGCGGATTATGATCGGTTAAAACAAGTATTTATGAATCTTATTAAAAATAGTTTGGAGGCAGGATCTAACAGTATTTCGTTAGACACTAAAATCAAAAAAGACAAATTAATCATTGAGATTTTAGATAATGGGAGTGGTATTTCCAAAGAATCTCTTTCTCATTTAGGTGAACTATTTTTTACTACGAAACCAACAGGAACTGGAGTAGGGGTACATTTATCAAAAGAAATTATTCGTCTTCATCATGGAACAATGAAATATAGTTCTAGGGGAAAGAGAGGTACGAAGGTAGTAATTACTCTTCCAATCCAAGAAGATTGTGGTATCCTAAAATAAAAAAACAAGTTGATTTTCATTAACTTGCTTTTCTTTTGATTAAATTATTTTCTAAAACTAATTCTTTGATTCTGGTCTCATATTTTATATAGTGACTTTTGTCTTCCATTGGAACTTTGATTTTAAATGAGTCTTCTATTTCTGAAATAAATTGATTCATATTGGCATCCATCAGTTTACATAGTAATTCCTGAAATCTAGTATCATTTCTAAATAAATGGATGGTTCTTGGATTCGTTACATCTAATTCTCCAATATCCCAGAAACATCTATGTAGATCTGCGTAGCCAATATAAGCCATTTCATAATCTAATAATGGAGCGAGTCTTATGCCATTTGGCGTACTCATTAGAAAAATATTCTGTCCATTTCCACCATCGCCCTGTGCATTATAAAAATGTCTAATAAACATCTTTTTTAAATCATCTTGTAGTAGTCTAAATTCTCCTTCAGATTTACAGATTACTTTTATCTTATCAAGAATCCTTAAATCTTTCTCAAAAATGTGTAAACTATCAGTTTCACATACATAATCAATTAAGGCTTTATACGTATATTTTGGATTACAAAAGTTTTTAGAAGCGATTCCGTATTGTTCCTCCTTTCCTTTTACTTTTAACTTGGCAATTTTATAATGAACAGTATCTAATTCAAAATATTGGGATATGACCTCTCCAAGTAATTCATTGAAAAAGGAAAGAGAATCATGCATTGGTTTAAAGTAATAATATTCACCGTTTATTTTATGCCAGTTTTCTATTCTACAATTAAATTCCCCAGTAAAAATACTAGATTTTGGAACATTTGTTTCTTGACTGATATATTGAGCGAGTAGATCTAATTCTTCTTCTTTGTCTTGTTGATACCGGATTAATTTTTCGCATTCAATTTCCAAAATTTCAGTTTCATCTGTACAACAATCTATAATAGTAAAATCTTCAGTTTCATTTGTCATCATAAAATTTTCTCCAAAATAAAATTTATAGGATAATAAAGACTAGAAAAATTGTTTTAAATAGGCCGATACTGTTCCATATTTCGATATGGATTTTTCGGATCAATTTTATCGACAAACAAGATTCCATTTAAATGGTCAATTTCATGTTGAAAAGCAATGGCTAATTCTTCACGGGCACGTACTCTAATTTTATTACCCTCTGTATCGTATCCTTCAACCGTAACTCTTGCGTATCTTGGTACAATTCCTTCGCATTCACGATTGACGGATAGACATCCTTCACCACTTTCTACATAAATCATCTCTTCAGAAGTAGAAATAATCTTTGGATTTATCATGACATAAGTTTCAAATCCTTCTTCTGTATCATCGACAATAACAATATATCTTTTTAAAACACCGATTTGTACGGCAGATAATCCCATTCCAGGACGCAAATCATACTTTTCAGCCATCTCTTCAATTTGACTATTAATTAGATACTCTTCCATTAAATCAATGTTTTTTAGATCCTCTTTCGTCATTGGAAAAGTAACTTCTTCACTTTTCATTCTTAATTTTGGATCTTTTTCGTCTAAAATATCTTTCATTTTCAACATTTTTCTTCACCACTTTTTTTACAAGTCAAATTATAACATAACTTCTAAAAATACTCAAACATAAATGTGAAAAAGAGAAATTAGTTTATTTTCTAATCTCTCTTTTTAGCTATTTCCATTGTTTAACGACTGAATCTAGAACCGATTACGATTACTAAAAGAATAAATAATACTAAAACAATTGCATAGTTAGATGTATTGTTTCCATTGCAGCATGGTTGGAAATATGGGTAGCAAGGAGTACTAGGGCATCCACAGTCAGATCCTCCGCCATAATAATACATAAATTTCCCCTCCTTTTTTTAATTACCTAATATAAAGTATTCCATCAGGGAAAAGAATGTTATTACAAAAGTCTATTTTTGTAAAGGAAAGTAAATATAAAAAAACAATCATTTTAAAATATGATATGATAATAGTAAGGTAGAAAGGAGAGTGTGTATGAAAAATATATTAAAAAATATTGACAAGCCATTATTGATTGTAACTCTCCTTTTAATTACGATTGGACTCATTAATATCTTTTCCGCGGGTAATATCACGGCATTTATGAAATATGGGGCTTCTCCTTATCGTTATTTTATCAAACAAGCAGTCTTTATAGGGGCTAGTTTGATAGTGGCACTGATCATTTTGCCATTTCATAGTAAGAGTTATTCTTTCTTTTCTACGATTGGAATCATGGTTGTCGCAGGGGCTTTGGTATTTGTTCGTTTATTTGGGGATATTAGTAATAATGCGAGAAGTTGGTTAAACTTTGAAAGATTTTCTATTCAACCAAGCGAATTTGCGAAAATCATTGCGATTATTTGGTTAGCAGGATATTATGAGTCCCATAAGGATAAATTAGATCGATATTTAACGGCTCTTTATCCGATTGCAATTTGCGTCTGTTTAGCCATTTTAATTTTTATTCAACCAGATCTTGGAACGACTATTATTTTTAGTTTGATTGTTGCGTTTATGTTTTTTCTTTCTCCCGTTTCTAAGGAAATTAAGGGAAAAATATTCTTTATGGTATCCTGTCTTTTGGTGATTAGTGCGATTGCTATTACAAGTGGAGTTTCTATTTTAAATGAACGCCAATTAAAAAGAATGAATTTTTCAGATCCTTGTAGTGTAGAAAACTTTTATGGAGATGGAAATCAGCTTTGTAATAGTTATATTGCGATTAATCATGGAGGATTTCGAGGAACTGGACTTGGGAAAAGTACACAGAAGTATTTATATCTCCCAGAAGCACATACTGACTTTATTTTCCCAATTATTGTGGAGGAAAACGGAATGATTGCCGCTATTTTATTAATGACTTTATATTTTGCTTTGATTGGAAGAGTGATTAAAATAGCCAAAGACTGTTATAATAGTCGAGGATATTTAATTTGTATGGGAGTTGCGGTCTATATTCTTCTTCATATTTCCGTCAATCTAGGGGGAGTCATGGGATTAATTCCAATGACGGGAGTGCCACTTCCGTTTATGAGCTACGGTGGAAGTTTTGCTATGTGTCTAATTTTAGCACTTACTTTTGTCCAAAGAATTAATTATGAAAATATCACTTATCGAGAAAAAAAGGAAGAAAGTTCCAAAAAAAGTAACCGACTTGCTAAGAAATATAAATAATCTTATTAGGAGGTTATTTTTTTATGATACAAATTCGTTATTGGATAGAAGAACATAGGAAAAAGATTTTTATCGTTTTAGGATTTTTTTTCATCCTTTGCTTGATAGGATTTGGTTACTTTTATTTTGAGTCTTTTTCTTTAAAGAAGGAGAAAAAGAAGGTAGAAGAATTTCCAATTGAAATTAAGGAAGTAAAAGAAGAGAAGGAACCAAAAAAGGAGGAAGAACAAGAGGAAAAAGCAATTCCTAAATTAGTTACGGTAGATATTAAGGGTGCCATTACTTCTCCTGGAGTTTACGAAGTTGAGGAAGGAAGCCGGGTTCAAGATGTGATTCGTTTAGCGAATGGATTAGTGGAAAATGCAGATGTTTCCTTGATTAATTTAAGTAAAAAAGTGGAAGACGAAATGGTCATTGTCATTTATACAAAGGAAGAAATTCTTGCTTTTAAGGAAAAAAATAATGCGTCTTCTTCTACAACACCAATCATTGAATGTCCAGAAGAGCCAATTATTAATGATGCATGTATTAGTAATGAGAAGAGCGAAAATCAGGAATCCGTAGAGGCCACAAAGGTTTCCATTAATCAAAGCGATTTAAAAACACTCATGACTCTTCCTGGAATTGGGGAAAGTAAAGCACAGGCAATTATTAGTTATAGAGAACAAAATGGAGGATTTCAAAGCTTAGAACAGTTAAAGAATGTCAGTGGGATTGGAGAAGCTGTCTATGCCAAATTGGAACCGTTTATTATCCTCTAATGTATTTCTTATTTTCCTCTTTTTGATTGCTTTTGTTTCTTTTCTTCATTCGATTTCCAAAGAAATTCCTACGACTTGGAATGAAAATGATTCTATGGTCATAGGAACTGTTACAAAGGTAAAGAGAACGGAAAGTGGAGAAGAGGTTTCGATTCATTACAAAGGGAAGCCTAATCTTAGGCTGTTTCTAAAATCTTTTGAGAATATTCAAATTGGAGATCAGATACAGGCAACTGGAAGCTTTCAAAGACCATCTAAAAATACAATTCCGAATGGATTTAATTACCAGTATTATTTATGGTATCATAGGGAGAAAGTAACATTTCAAGTAGAGAAGATTGTTGTAGTTGGAAGGAGTCAAAACCTATTCTTAAATATAAAAAGAAATTTAAACTCTATGATATCTAAACGGAAGAATGCATCCTACCTTTCTTTGTTTTTGTTAGGGGATTCATCCAAGATGGATACTTCATCTAAAGAGGGATTTCGAGAAAATGGAATTAGTCATCTATTTTCAATCTCTGGGATGCATTTTTCTCTTCTCATTGGAGGCCTTTCCTTTCTTCTTTTCAGAAAGAAGAAAGAATCTAAGTGTTCCTTTTTTATCTTAAATTTATTCCTGATTGGTTATCTTTTTCTAATTGACTTTATTCCTTCTGCTTGTAGAACTTTTCTGTTGTGGGAGTTTTTGACTATTTCTAAATTATTTCAATTTCATTGGTCTAAAGTACAGTGCTTTTGTCTCATGATGATTGTCATTTTATTTTGGAAGCCATTTTATATTTTTGATGTTGGATTTCAGTTTTCAGCAACGCTTAGTTTTTTCATATGTCAGTCGGAAAGCATTTTAAAGAAGAAATCTAAACTGTTAGGTTCTCTTTATTCTTCTACTTTTGCATTTTTTAGTAGTCTTCCACTTGCTCTTTATTATTATTTTTCTGTGAATTTATTAAGTATTGTTTGGAATTTAGTTTTAGTTCCTTTCGTAACAATCATTTTATTTCCTATTCAAATTTTATCTTTCTTTTTTCCTTTTCTTTCTGGTATTGCATATATCCTTGGAATGGGATTTGAAGATGTTTCTAATTTCCTTTCAAAATTTCAGTTTTTAACCCTTATATTTCATAAGCCCTTTTGGTGGTGGATTGTTCTTTATTATTTAGGTTTATTTCTATTTTTAAAACGATGGAAAAGAAAATGGGTATGCTCTTTTTTAATAGGAATGCTTTTCTTTTTATATCACTATAATTTTTTGATTCCACAGTCCTATTTTTTAATGATCGATGTTGGGCAAGGGGATTCTTTATTAATTCACTCTCATAATCAAACTATGCTTGTGGATACAGGAGGCTATTTAAACAAATCCGGAGTTATTTATGAAAACACATTGGAGCCACTCCTTCATTCCTTGGGGATTCGAAAGTTAGATATTTTATGTCTCACACATGGGGACTTGGATCATGTAGGCGAAGCGGATAGGTTATTAGAAGAAATGAAGGTTAACAAGGTATATTTTAATGAAGGGACTTTTACCAAAGAGGAAAAACGAATTCAAGAACTATTAACAAAAAAAAGAATTTCCTATGATATTTTAAGAGAAGGGGATATCTTTACGATTGGGAATTTTTCCTTTTTCTCTTTAAATAAAGATAGAAAACTAGAAAATGATAGTAGTATTGTATTATTAGGAAATATAGATAATTCTTCTTTTTTACTAATGGGAGATGCTTCTAAGAACGCGGAAAAAGAGATTTTAAAAAAGTATCATCTTCCAAGTTTACTATTTTTAAAGGTTGGTCATCATGGTTCTAAAACGAGTAGTAGCAAAGGATTTATAAATACAATTAATCCAAAATATTCGATTATTTCAGTTGGCAAAAATAATAGATATGGTCATCCGAATAAGGAAATATTAGAAAACTTAAATGAATCAAAAATTTATAGGACAGATGAGAATGGCAGTATTATGTTTAAAATTAAAAATAATAAATTAAAAATTAAAACGTGCACACCATAGGAAGGAGAATGTAAATGGATGCAATAAAAGAATATACAGAAAAAATGTTTGAAGATATCAAACATGTAGATGGAGAAGAAAATGAATGAAGTTATAGAAAAGAAAAAAATCACAGTAGAAAATATGATATATGAAATTGAAGGCAAACAAGTTATGCTAGATACGGATTTGGCTATACTTTACAAGACAGAAACAAAGAGAATAAATGAAGCTGTTTCTAGAAATAGACTTAAATTTCCTGATAGATTTTGTTTCAAAATAAGTGAGAAAAAATATAATTTTTTGAAGTCGCAAATTGCGACTTCAAG
>DLAC01000037.1:32390-50675 GCA_002493865.1 Caryophanales bacterium UBA7057 | reverse complement strand
GATAAAATCACAATTATTTACATATATCTTCCAAATATAAGAAAAAAATTATATAATAAAGATAAGTTAACAGACCTAGAACGACTACTTTTAGTATTTAATGAAGGAAGTTCTGATTGTTTGGATAACTTAATAGGGGAGGATCCAGTCATGAGTGAATATGTAAATGATGCCTTAGATGCATCAGAGGATGAAGAGATTATTGGACTATATGATAAAGAATTACACCAAGAGATGTTAAGAAACACAGAATTATATCATGCCGAAGAGAAAGGAAAAGAGGAAGGAAAGGAAGAAGGTCTAGAGGAAGGAAAGAAGACAGAAAAAATAGAGATTGCGAAGGCTATGTTAAAAGAAGATGAACCATTAGAAAAAATATCGAAATATACAGGCCTATCAATTGAAGAAATCAATAAGATTTCAGAGAATCTTTAAATAGATTCATGAACTGAATAGAGAGAACACTCTATTCTTTTTTGTTTCATTGAAAACTTTACGAAAATATGTTATACTAATGCCATTCAATAAGGGGAGATCATTATGAAGTACTTGGTAATTCCAAAAGCAAATATAGATTTAAAAATATATCAAAAAGCTGGTGCAGATGCCTTTATATTTGGACTTCAAAACTATTCTGTAAATTATCCTGAAATTTCTTTAGAAAAAATAGTAGAGCTTTCTAAAAAGTATTCCATTTTTGTTTCCCTGAACAAAAATATCCGAAATGAAGAATTAAAGGATTTAGAAAATATATTAGAGACATTATCCAATACTTCTATTTGTGGAATCTTATTTTATGATTTATCAATTCTTAGTATCGTTCAAAGAAAGAAATTACATCTTCCACTTGTTTGGCATCAAACTCATATGGTAACCAATTATCAAACATGTAATTACTACTTGGACCAAGGTGTAGAATATGGAATTACTTCTAACGAAATTACACTAGAAGAAATATTAGAAATGAAGAAGAATACAAAGATGAAATTAATTCCTCAAATACTTGGATATCCTATTATGTCTCATTCTAGAAGAAAACTAGTGGAAAATTATTTTAAAGATATAGAAGAGAAACCGGAAAAAGAAATTTATAGGCTGACAGAAAAAACAGAAGAATCTTTCTTAATTCGTGAAAGTCATGCAGGTACTTCGATTCTTTTTGGAAAACCAATCAATGGAACCAAAGTCCTTTATGAACTATTAGATCATGGTTTTGAATATGCTATTTTGGATATGACTTTCTTAGAAGATTCTACTGGTTTAGAAATGTTAGAACTTTATCAGGAAATTAGAAATACTTTTTCTAAGGATACGCCGATAGAAAGAGAAAAAAAGATTCGTAAGTCCATTTCTCTCATTGGAGATTTTACAAATTTCTTTTATAAGAAAACAATTTATAAAGTAAAGAAGGGATAAAAGTGAATAACAAAGACAGAAAAATTGAATTATTATCTCCTGCAGGGGATTTATCTCGTTTAAAAATTGCCCTTCTTTATGGTGCAGATGCCGTTTATATTGGAGGACAAGAATATAGTTTAAGGGCAAATGCTACGAATTTTAGTATAGAAGAAATTAAAGAGGCTTGTGATTTTGCTCATTCTTTAGGTAAAAAAGTATATATTACGACAAATATCGTTTTTCATAATGAAGATTTAGATGGTGTCTATGATTATTTAAAAGATGTGTATGAGGCAGGAATTGATGCATTTATTGTGAGTGATCCATTTATCATTCACTATATTAAAGATAATTTTAAAGATGTAGAAGTCCATGTAAGTACACAAGCTTCTACCACCAATCTAGAAAGTGTACTCTTCTGGAAAAGGGAAGGCGTAGATCGTGTTGTGTTAGCTCGTGAATTATCCATTCCAGAAATTGAAAAAATCATCAAAGAAACAAAAGTAGATATCGAAATCTTTATTCATGGAGCGATGTGTACTTTTTATAGTGGGCGATGTACTTTATCAAACTATTTAACCAATCGTGATTCCAATCGGGGCGGATGTAGTCAAGTGTGTCGTTTTGCTTTTGATATTGATAGTGGAAATGAAAAAAAGTTTACGATGGCAACGAAAGATTTAAATATGGCAGACTATATTTCTAAGTTTATTGATATTGGAGTTCGTAGTTTGAAAATTGAAGGAAGAATGAGGTCTCATTATTACTTGGCAACCGTTCTTTCCTCTTATCGTAAAATTATTGATTCCTATTATGAGGGTAGTCTAACTCCTGATTTATTAGAAAAACAAAAAAAGTTACTCGCAAGAGTTGCCAATCGAGAGACGAGTACCCACTACTTTACACATGAGGCGGACCATACGGACCAATATTATACAGGAAGGCAAGAACTTTCTAATCAAGATTTTTTAGCGGTTGTCATAGATTATGATAAGGAGCAAAAAATCGTTACTATTTCCGAAAGAAATTATTTTGAGCCCGGAATGCAAGTCGAAATTTTTACTCCTAGTGGTAAAACAGTTTCTTTTACCATTGAAAAAATTTACAATGAAGCTATGGAAGAATTGGAAAAGGCTTGCCATCCAGAAGAAATTTTGAAGTTAAAGTTGGATGAAGAGGTAGAAAAGGATTCCATGATGCGTTTAAAAATAGGGGAGGATTTATATGATCTATCAAGATAGATTTATTGAGGAAATACAGAAAAGACTTTTACACGATCATCCTGCTTTGGGAGCTATTAAAAAATTAAATATCTTATTGGACTTATTTGATTTAAAAATTCAACTTCAGAATGGTCATAAGGGTATCTTAGTGGGTGCTTCAGGAAAAGAAAAAAAGCAAGGCGAAGTAAAATTTTTAGGTATGCAAAAAATGGAAGTAAAATTTTCATGTAAAGAGGGAATCGTAACCTCAGAATGTAATTTGGAAGATTCCTCTCAAGATTGTTGTTTACCTTTTAAAGTTGAACGTGAAAATCATAACTTTATAGAGGGTGAACTACACTATACTCAGTTGGCTTTTCCGTCTAGTCCCTATCAGTTACATGGATTTATGGTGGAAGAACATCAAAATGATCAAATAGTAAGGAATCTTCATGTCTATACGAACGGTAGATATCTTTCTTATCATAATTTTGTGAAGCAAGAGCAAGTTTATTTTGGACTTTTACCAACTAGAGGCACTTCCTTTTTCTCTTTTCGGGAAAATTTTGGAAAGGAACAATATATCCAAATTTGTTCTAATTCCGATAATCAACAAATTAGGGAATGTATTGTACGTAACGGGGATGTAGTTGTTCCTGATTCTTATGTCATAAAGAGGATAAATCCAGAAGACTCTATTTGGAAACAATTAGAGTATGCCATTCGAATGGTTTATCCTGAATTTTATCAGGGGATTACTTCTGAAATTAATGCTTACGCAAGGAGTGAAAATCATTTTGTGAAAAATGCTGTTGAAACAATTGCCAATCATACCATGGATGACGAAATGAGAAAATGTTTTTTTGGAGAAAACTTTGTAAAAATAAAATAATAGATTCATATTAAAAAATAAGTAGATGGAGGTCTACTTTTCTTATTTTTATGTTAAAATAAGAAGAATATAAAAAATGCAACCGAAAATATACAAAAAACAACCGCAAATTGGTAGAGATGCAACCGGGTTTATCGTATGATGATTGTCGAGGTGAAAGAAATGAAATTTAGTGAAAAACTACAAAAACTTAGGAAAGAAAATAAAATGTCCCAAGAACAACTTGCGGACCAATTAGAAGTATCGAGACAAGCTGTTTCCAAATGGGAGTCAGGGCAGACCTATCCAGAAATGGATAAATTGCTTTCTATTTGTAAATTATTCAAATGTAGTCTAGATGATTTAACCAACGATGAAGTAAAAGAAATCAAAGTCAATGAGAAAGAAAAAGTAACTATGAGTAAATTCTTAGACGAAATACTAGACACTATCTCAAGGAGTGCTTCCATTTTTCGAAAACTTTCTTTTTCTCAAAAACTCAAATACTTATCAGGGTTACTGATTTTAGTTTTTGTACTAGCACTTCTTCGGATTCCAGTAGATTATATTTATGAATTGGGAGTAAACATCTTTGAAAGCTTTCATCCAAGTGTTGAAAATGTTCTTTGTTCTATTTGGAACTTTATTCTATCCATCTCTTACTTGATTTTTTCAGTGATAGTTTTCTACTATCTTTATAAGGTTTTATTTCTAGAAAAGTGGGAGCATGAACCAATAGATCATTTAGAAGGCAAAAAGGAAAATTTAAATATTCCAGAAGTAGAAAAGGAAAAAGAAAAAGAATCAAAGAAGGAATCTATAATTTCAGAAGAGAAAGAATCTCCAACACTACGAAATCATTCTGAAATAAAAACATCTGTCATTTTAAAAGTACTGAACTCGATTGCATCTTTTTGTGTCAAACTATGCAGTACCTTAATCCTTTTTCCTTTCCTATTCGTTTTCTTTTTTATCGTTGTGGCAATCATTATAACTCTTTATTTTATGCTTCAAGGGATTATTTACTTGGGAATATTTTTCCTACTCATGGGAGGATTCATTCTATGTTATTTAGTAATTCAAATTTTATTTTCTTTAATTACAAGTCATAGACAGTCCTCAAGACAAATTGGCATTTTATTTTTAGCTTCCTTGATTACACTTGGCATTGGGACAGGAATTACGGTAGTAGAATTTTCATCTTTTACTTATTATGATGAAATTCCAAACACAGAATTATATAAAAGTGATTTTGCTGAAAAAGAAATAGAAATGACCGATGGCTTCTATTTTGATATCATAGGTTCCTATGAAAATATAGAATATGTCAAAGATGATGATTTAAAAAATACAGTCAGATTTCAAGTAGAATACTATTCTAACTTTAGTAAAGTAAATTTTGAAATGGTAAATACGGAAAATCCATTATGGATTGTAGCAGAATCTAAAGTTCATCTATTAAATCCAAGAGTAAGAGAGGCTATATTTAAAAATTTAAAGAATAAGGAACTTTATAATTACGGAAAGTTAGAAAGAATGAATATTGTAGTCTTTGCTTCCTCTCTAAATATTGATAAGATGCAGGAAAACAAGGAAAAAATAGAGTCAGAAAATGAAAGGAATTATTATGATTCCTTGCTTGAAAGTAATCGAGAAAGAGAAGCAGAATATCAATCTTTGATAGATCAAAAAGAAATAGAGAACAACAAACTACAATTAAAAATCGACGAGTTAGAGGAACAATTAGAAGAAAAGACAATCAAACTGCAAGAATATAAAGATCAAATTTCATCCATTATTACAGAATAAAAAAATATGTGAGAGATTTTTTCACATATTTTTATTTTCGAATCATTCCATTCTCACAACGGTTTCCCCAAGAATCGATGAGTTCTTTATTTCTTCTAACACAAATAATCTCACAGTGATTGGGACATCGGTTACATTCAATTCCTTTGGTTTCAAATTCTTCTTCCGTAATATTAAAACTAAATGGCTTTATGAGTGGTTTTCTAGAAGAAAGAATAGCAACTCCTAAAGCTCCCATTAAATGTCCATTTGGATCTACTTGTACTTCTGCATTCGTTTCTTCTTCAAAGGCCTTCTTGACCCCAATATTTTTGCTGACTCCCCCTTGAAAGATAATAGGTTCTTCGATTCTTTTTCCTTTTCCAACATTGTTTAAATAATTGGAAACTACACTTTTACAAAGCCCTGCGATGATATCTTCCTTAGAGTATCCAATTTGCATTTTATGAACCAAATCGCTTTCTGCGAAGACAGTACAACGAGCGGCAATTTTAGCTGGATGCTTTGAAGTTAGGGCAATACTACCAAAATCCTCTACTTTGACTCCTAAACGTTCCGCTTGACTTGAAAGAAAAGAACCAGTTCCTGCGGCACAAAGGGTGTTCATTGCGTAATCTGTTACAATTCCATCTTCTAAAAGAATAATTTTAGAATCCTGTCCCCCAATTTCAAAAATAGTTCTTGCATCTGGATGAATGGATAGTGTTCCAATCGCATGGGCCGTAATCTCATTCTTAACGACATTTGCACCCAGCATACTACCAATTAACTTTCTAGCAGATCCAGTGGTTCCTACCCCTATAATCTCTAAATCCATATCCTTCACTTGATGTTCTAGTTCTAATAAGAGTTTTTTCACCGCTTCTTGTGGGTTCCCCTTCGTCCAAAGATAACTACTCGCTAGAATTTTTTGATTTTCATCGATAATGACTCCTTTTGTTGAAATGGAACCGATATCAATTCCTAAATATCCTTTCATAAATGATTCTTCCTTTCTTGTAACATATCGTAAAATGCTTCTAATCTGGTTTTAATTCCTGTATCACTCGTTTCACTATCGAAGGAGAAAAAGAGTACAGGCATTTTATAGTCGTTGCATACCTTTCGAATGATGGGAATGGCACCGATTTCTGGAGTGCAACCAAACGGTTTAATGTGAATGACCCCATCATATCCTTCATCGATTAAGTGCTTGGTCCTGTAAACATTGTCCATTCCATCTGCCCCAATTTTATAAGTACAATATTCAGGAATTTTCTTTAGCATTTTCTTTGTTTCTCGTTTCTTCTCATACAGTAAGTAACTGACATTTGTAAACCGTTTAACTTCAATTTTCATTTTAGCAAGTTCTTTTTCGATAAAATAACTAGAGTAGGGCTCCATGGAAGTATATAATTCTCCAATGATACCAACTCTCATACAATCCTTTGGTTTTTCGATTTTTAAATTTAAAAACTTTTTCTTATATTTCTTATATGTTTTAAATAAAGAAATATATCCTTTACAGGATTCAAATTCTTGTAGCATTTCACTTTTTAATTTTTCAAAACTTCCAGTTTCTACTTCGAAACCGATTCTAGAACGAATCAGTTCATCTTGCCAGTCCATGAGTCGAATCATAAAAATAGTAAGTAGAGAATAGTAGGCAAACTTAAAAAAAGAAACTTTTGGATTTAACTTTTTAAACGTACGATAAATCTCTTTTACGGTGAAATGATCTTCATTGATTAAAGATAAAAACTGAAAATCATATCCTAAATCTTTTAAAATTTTTTCTTGAACTTCAGCATAATACCCATATCTACATCCTCCACCTGCTTGTAGGATGATCGTCGCTCCATTTTCTAAGGCTTCGATAAAGTTTCCTAAATTATATTTAAATGGAATACAGACAAATTCGGGAGAAAATTTTGTTCCAAGTTCAATTGTTTTTTTAGTAATTGGAGGGGATTCAATCACTTGATGCTTGGTTAATTTCTTTAATAAAAAGCGGATTGGTATATAGTAATCTCCAAGATGAGGGAAACTAATGACTTGTGGTTTCATTTTCTATACCCCTTTCTTTTAAAATATCAACAAAACTTTCAATCCTTGTTGCAAGTCCTGCTTCTCCTGTTGCTTCGTCAATAATGAGTTGAATCATAGGTTTATTTCTAACCGTTCTTAAAATCATTTCATTGGTTAAGGAATCTGGTCCACAAGGAAATGTCGTAATTAAAATAATTCCATCTACATTTTCTTGATAATGTGTAATTGCTCCTAAAATTTCTCTGCTATACGTCCAATAATTTCGCTTGCTGATTTTGTTTGCTTCCTGATATAAATATTTACCACGATATAAATCGCTCATAATGATATCTACCTGATTTTCTTCCAACAGTTTCTGAATCACTTTTCCAATCAAGTCATCATGTAGATTGTAAGGATGCCCTGCGAGTAACACCTTGATTTTTTTAGAATTTGCGAGTTCTACTTGTTGTTTACTAATTCTTCGATCAATAGAAATGGTCTCCATCTTTTTGGCTTGATGATAGGCTTTGACAACTTCTCGATAACGGAATCCTAAATCGAGTCCCATCGTAGTAAATGCATAAAATTCATCTTCTTTCTTATCCACATCGATATTATAATTGATAATTCTTTTCTTAAATGTATTTCTTACCAAATCATATAACGCATTAAAGTTTGTACACATCTTTTCATTATGCTTTAAACAGGCAATTCTAGGAACTAAAATATAATCGCATTTATCTAATAAATAATGAACATGGCCCATATAAATTTTTAAAGATAAACACGCTTCATCTTCTGTAAATTTCTTCCCATTTTCTAAAATTTCTAGATTAGTATTTGGACTAATGATAATATCAAAGCCTAAGTTTTCAAAGAAATTAACCCATAGTTCTCCATACTTATAGAATAATAATGCTTTTGGTAGACCGATTTTTACTTTTTCCATCTAGACCATCCTTTCTAACTCAGTATATTCCAGTTGCTTAGTATCTAGTAGAAGTAATCGTTGACAACATAAGATAAGATTTGACAAAAGGTCTTAAGATTTGATAAAAAATAGGTTATAATGATAGGGGGGTACATATGAAAGAAAAGAAACTAAAAATATGGGATGGATATAAGAAAAATGAAAAAATTCTAATCTCTAATATTTTAGAAAAGGCTTCTAGATTTGAACGTACCAATCAAACTCAATCTAGTAATTTTTTAAATCCATATGAATTTTCTTTGGTACAAAAAGAATTAGATGACCGAAAAATTTCTTATCAAGTGATTGAGAAAAGTCCTATGTGTTCTGAAAAAGTAATTATGTTTGGAGAAGGGAGTTCTCCTGTGACTGTTTACAGAGGTGTTTTCAAAGAAAAAATTACACATTCAGATATTTTAGGAACATTGTTTTCGATTGGATATGAACATGGTTTGATTGGAGACATTTTTGTAGAGGATGGGTACTTTTATCTGACCAATTTAACGAGAATGAATTCGTTTTTAGAGGAAAACTTATATAAAATAAAAAATCAACGAATTACTTTAGAAAGAGTAGAAACCATAGATTTAAAAAAGAATCATTATCAAGTACTTCATCTGACAATTAGTAGTTACAGATTAGATCATTTCGTAAGCCTTCTTTCTAAAAAAAGTAGGTCACTCAGTATAGAAATTTTAAAAAGAGGAGACGTTCTTTTAAATTATCAAGAAATTCATAGAGGAGAAATTCAACTAAAAGAAGGAGATGTACTTTCCATTCGACATGTTGGAAAGTTTCGTTTGATGGAAGAAAAAACACAAACTAAAAAAGGAAAAAGAATCGTAGAAGTCTGGAAATACCTTTAGGAGGGATTGTATGAAGAAAAAAAATTTAAATTTGAGTATTGTTTTAATTTGTATATGGATGCTTTGCCCAGTTCAAATATTTGCTTTAGGGATCAAAGACAGTGAAATGGTTGTATTAGAAAAGTGTGTAGATGGGGATACTGCAAGATTTAAGGATTCAAATGGAAATATACTAAAAACAAGATTTTTAGCCATTGATACTCCAGAAACAGTACATCCTACGAAAGAAGTAGAGGCATTTGGAAAAGAGGCTAGTAATTATACATGTGAGAGTCTAAAGAATGCGAAAGAAATTCGCTTAGAGTATGATAATGATTCTGATAAAGAGGATAAATATGGAAGAAGACTCGCATGGGTATTTGTAGATGGGGTACTTCTTCAAGAAAAACTAGTGGAACTCGGATATGCGAAAGTTGCCTACTTATATGGAGATTATGAGTATACTGCACGTCTTCAAGAAATAGAAACTAGAACAAAAGAAAATAAGATTGGGGTTTGGTCCATAGAAGATACAAAGAGTGAGAAGAAGGAATCCACAAAAGAAAAGAAAGAAGCAACAAAAAAAACATCCTCTAAGAAAAAGAAGGAAAAATCTAAAAAAAATTGGATTCAACAACTGATTGACGATATACTCGCAGAAATATCCAAATATATTAACGAAATCCTTGAAAATATTGCTAAATTTGTGGAAAGTATGTTATAATTTTTCATGTGAGAGTATAAAAGATGGAGGGAAATATGAATTTAACAAAAGAACAAATTGAAAAAATAAAAACAGGGGTAATTATTGTTTTAGGTATTTTAGTATTCTTTGGTGCAACTTACTTCATATCAGAAAATGTGGGAGATCGTAGTAAAGATAAAGAAGTTGTAGAAAAAGAAGAGGGAAATCCATTGTTAGAAGAAGGAGAAGTCTTAAAGGAAGAAGAACAGTCTGACTTAACGACAGTTACAATGAGTGATTTAAGAGGATTCCTAGAAAATGGAGATAAGAAATTAGTTATGCTTGGTACGGAGGGCTGCTATTGGTGTATTCAACAAAAACCAATTTTAAGATCACTTGTTTATAAGTACAATATTGAGATTGGATACTTGGATTTGGATTTATTAACGAGCGATGAGGATCAAGAACTTAGAAGCCTTCATGAGAGTTTACAAGCATTTGGAACACCAACATTTATTATCGTAGATCAGGGAAGCGTAGTAGAAGTTTCTGTCGGTGGAATGACTACTAGTGAAGTTACTAATTTATTAAAAAAATACCAAATCATTGACTAAGGAGGTTCTTATGGCAAGTATTTATGAACGCGCAGTAGAATTTAAGAAGAAATACCCGATGACGATTTCGTGGAGACTGAAAAGAAACTCTAAAATTGTTGAGAAGTATTTAGATAACGGTGAAAAAGTCCTATATGTTTTTACCGCTCAAAAGAATAATAATCCAATTGATATCTTGTCAACGGCGGTCATTGCCTTAACCAATCAAAGAATTATCATTGGAAGAAAACGGGTTGTATTTGGATATTTTTTCGATTCTGTGACTCCAGATTTGTTTAACGATTTAAAAGTATTATCTGGCGTGATTTGGGGAAAAGTTCACATTGATACTGCCAAAGAGTTTATTACTTTATCGAATCTTGATAAAAGGGCTTTACCAGAAATTGAAAAAATGGTAGGTACTTGTATGAGAAATAAAAAACAACCTTCAAAAAGAGAAATGTAAGAATTCTCTTTTTCTTTTTCCTCATTAAAAAATATTTACTTCTTTAAAAAATATGGGTACAATAATATTAGAATAGGAAGTGAATTTATGAGAGCAGTAGGAAGAGTAATCTCAATTAGTATTTTACTGATGATTTTGTTTTTTGGTGGTCAGTGGATTGTCACACATTTTAAAGAAAGTCATGAAATTGTCTATGATTTTGTGGCGGATGGTACCACCTTTCAGGTGAAAGAAAACTATCAAAAAAAATTAGGAGACCACTATTATGTAGAAATTTCCTTAGGAAAGGATCAATTCTATTATGAGTTTCCAAACCTTTTTCAAAAAGGGAAAACCATTCTTTCAGATATCAAAATGATGAAAAAGGATAATTTAGTATGTATTTATCCAGTTTTAGAAAAGGAAAGCAGTTCCCATAACATTGAGTGTAGTAGGGATGGTGTTTTATATAGCTATCAATCTTTAAAGAATGATCCTTCGGTACAAGAATTTGTTACATCACTAAAAAGCAACTCTTTCACATCCACTTCCTGGGAAAATGAGTCACCAGAAACGACTCCTGCAGTTCAATCTGTTGGGTTTTTAAATAATATTTCAAAGCAGGATAGAGTGATTGTTTGGTATTATCAGGGAATTGAAATATTTTCTTCCAAGGAAGCAAAGAATATCCCTTTACTAAATTGGGATAAATATGAAAATACACATGGAGTATTAGTTGGAAAATATTATGTAGTGCCATCTTATCAATCGAATCGCGTTTTCGATTTTACACAAGCAACGGTAGTAGATGTTACTACAACAAGCTTTTTCACAGTAGATTTTCCACAAACCGTTTCTCAAAATACCTATATTAATGGAATCGTAGATGGAAAAGTTTATTACTTAGATAAAGATAATGTTGTACAGTATGAATTAAATCCGGAAAAGAAAAGCGTTCGAATCGTTGGAAATCAAGCAGTCAATGCACAGTATTATGATGGAAAATGGGAGACTGTAAATATTTATGATTTGGTAAATACTGAGAAAAAGTTTGAGGTGGATTACTCTAAGGATATTACACTTCAAAGAGAAGATGTAGTTCAGGTATTTGAATCGAATGGAGTTTATTATTACTATACACAGTCTGGAGATTTTTATAGGATTTTTAAATTCTTTCCAGAAAAGTCAATGTTTTTATTTCATGCAGATAGTCCCAATAATGTTGTACTAAATACAGATACTTTATATTATATCAGCGGGGATACCTTATATTCTTATAATGAAGAATCAGGAATTCGAAGCCTAGTTAAGAATAATGAATTTTTATATAATACCATGAATCGTATTCAAGCTTATAAAGAGTCTAAGTCATAGATTCTTTTTTTTTTCATATATTGATATAGGAGGAATTTATGGAAAAATATATTGTCAAAGAAGGGGATACTCTTTTATCAATTGCGGAAGCATTTCATGTTCGTGTGATTGATTTGATTAAAGAAAATAAACTCGAAGATATTTATATACTGGAACCAGGAATGGAATTAATCATCCCTGTAGATATGCCCCTTGGCTTTACTGCTTATACGGTCAAAAAGGGGGATAGTTTATATGCAATTGCTAGAGAACTTGGAAATATTACAGCAACACAACTTGCAGAAGTGAATGGATTAGAGATTAATGAGTATATTTATCCTGATCAAAGGCTGATTGTTCCAAAACCAGGAGTCAAAGTATATATTACAAAAGATGGAGATACCGTTAAAACAGTGGCAGAAGCTATTGGTACAACGGATAAGAACCTCATTCTATATAATCCAAATGTTTATCTCTTACCGGAACAATTAATTGCGTATGAAATACCTAAAAATTAACACTTTCTTTTTTTAGTTGTTTTTGGTAGAATAAAATTGGTAGGAAAATATTGTTTAAGAGGTGATGATGAATGAGAGAATATGACGGTGGATATATCTTGCCACATCTTTTGGAATACCTAAAATATGTGGATGGAAAATTTGTTCATGGAAAACTAGGAGGTATGCTAGACTCTATTTCAAACGAAGAAGCAGCACGAATGGTAATGTATAATTTTCATGAAGAAAACGCATGGAATATTGAAGGAATCTCTGTAATCTCTGAACATCCAAAAACACCTTCGGAAATTGCCATGAATCATTTCGCAGAGGAAGTAGGAATTGACACTTTAGAAGAAGCCTTAAAATGGTGTCAAGATATTAGCTATAGAGTAATGAAAGAAAAGAAAGAACTTTTTGAATCGTTATCAGAAAAAACTATAGTTGCAGGAAATAGAATGAGATAAATGATAAGAAGGGGAAATCCTTTCTTTTTTCTTTGGAATAGACTCCCTATTTCTATTGGCTTTGAATGCTTGTCTTTTTAAGAAATGTGTTATATAATATGTAACATTTATGAAGAACCAATCTGAAATTTTAAGATTTACAAATGATGATTGAAGGGGAGAATGAGTCATATGAAAAAACAAAGTGCAGTAACACAAAGAGATAAATTGTGGAATCCAAATTATACCTTTACAGGAAATCCAGATGCTATTTTAAAAGGATATCCTTTAAGAAGCAAACATTTAGAAAAATACGTACTAGATACGAAAGAACTAAATCAAAAGTTTATCAAAGACGGATACATGTATTTATTAAGAGGAGCTAAAAACGGTCAAGAAACAGGATTTTATTCAGCAGAATATGCGAAAAAAAATACGATTGAAAATTTGAAACTAGATCCAAATAAAGTTGCCTATGCACAGAGACTGAACGGAAATACGCCTTTTATTTCTGCTACTACTGATGTTTATACAGCAGCATCTTTTGCCAATCATGAACGTATTTATGTTTTAAAAATTCCAGTAGAAGATGTCTATATGTTTGAAGAAGATACGGATGACATGTTTCTTGGTTTAGTGGAAGAAGAATATATGATTCCAGATTATATCGGTAAAGAGGAAATTATTCGTTCTTTCCGATATGATAAATTTAAACAGATTTATAACTTTCTAGCAAAAGAAATTGGGTTAGATATCACTCCAAGAGATTTAGGAGAAAGAGGGGATATTGAACATCCTGATATGGAAAGAGTTGAATTAGGTATTGAGTGTAACTTTTCTGCTTCTTATTTAGATCCTATCTTGTCTATTGTACAAGGGACGATTGAAGATATGAAATTAGAAGAGACGCCAGTGAATGTAAAAGCAACAGAAAAAACAGTTCCTCCTAAAAGACAAGTGGCAATTTTTACAGATAGTCATGCTTTATTAGAACCAACAGAGGCAATACTAAAAGATATCAAAGAAAGAGGTATCACAGAAATTTACTCTTTAGGGGATAATATTGGTTTAGGTCCTAATCCAAGTGAGGTAGTTGACTTATTAGATGAATATGGAGTTATTACGATACAGGGAAACTATGAATGTACACTTGATTTTGGAGTAGAACCTTATTTATGTTATATGACAGATGAAAAAGTGAAACATGTACAGTGGATGGAGTCAAAGCTAAGAAAAGATCAAAGAGAAAAATTAATTGTCGCGCCACATTTCCTAAATTTACAGATGGCAAATCAAAAAATCGCACTTTGCCATTTTGCGAATGATATACGTTGTGATTTTATGGAACATAATGTACTTGCTTACAAACAATTCCTAGATTTGAATTTGTCTGGTTATGCACAGTTTCATTATACAAATAGTAAAATGCAACTTTTAGAGATTGCGAATCATCTTGGAATGTATCCTACAGCTTCTGAACTATCCGATAAGGAAGAAATGTTTAAAAAGTTAAGAGAACATGCACATCGTTATAAGGATGCATTTAAGGATTCAAAAAAGGGATATATTTCCTATTGTGAAGATCCACTGTTTTATCAAGATGGACACCTTTTAACAATTGAGGACTATGATATGGTAGTACAGGGACATCTACATTTTAATGCCAAAGAATTTGATGGAGACACTTCTATTTATACATTAAGAGCAGTAGGTATGGGCTATAAAAAAGCATCGGAAAAAAATCAAGCATCATATATGATTTTAACAGAAACAAATGAAGGTGTAGAAGTAGAAACAATTACAGTACCATTTGATCGTGAAAAAATGGAATATTCTATTAATCACACGGAACTTGTAAATTCAGATATTAAAAGATATACCATGACAAAATAATTTGTAAATTTTAATATTTTTTTACAAGTTTCCTTGACAATTTTATGATAAAAATAAAAACGACTTTTTGATAAGTCGCTTTTTTACAATACTCGAAAAATCGAGTAACAATCAATTTGGAGCCCGAGAGAAAGGAGTATAATAACTATCAATCGCTACGAAGATAATTTAATATTTCATCTGGCTCATTAACAACAATATATAATTTGCTTCTATCACATAAATCAAATTTATTACTATAAAATTTTTCAAAAGTCTTTAATATATCATTAAAATATCCATTTATATTTATTATAAATATTGGTTTATTATGTTCCCCCCCAATTTTTTATTTTGGATAGAAGTGCTTAATTCAGCTAAAGCACCATAACTACCTGGCATAATAATAGTAGCATCACCATTATTAACTAAATATTTTAATTGATCAGTAGCCGTCTCTGTTTCAATTATTTCATCTGATTCTACTTTTGTTAAAAAACCACTATACTGTTTTGGAAAAACTGATATAACCTTTCCTCCATTTTCTTTTACACCCCTATATAATTCTCCCATCATTCCTTTATCAGAAGAACCAAAGATTAAACTATGACCATTTTCAGCAATCATTTTTCCGAGTTTTTTCGCTGATTCTAAATATATTGAGTCTACATCTTCTGAGCTACTACAGCCAACAAATATTCTCATTATCTTACCTCCTGATATAAGTACAAGCACATTGAATTTGTCAATGTACAAGTGTGTTTACTAAATTGCCAAAATTTAGTATAAAATATTGTTTTAAAAACAAATGTTTGCTATAATTTCTTTAGGAACATTTGATAAGTTGGGTGGGGCCAAACTTCATACAAGAAGGGAGGCAATACAATGAACAAGAAAGATTTTTTAATCTTTGCTCTAGTAATTATTATCTTCCTTTTACTATTATTGTTATTTATTGCTTTAATATAAAAGAAATCCACCTAACTCTAGCATAGATTTAGGTGGAAACCATTTCATGGCTACACTCAACACTAGCATATTGAATGTTCCTTTTTTATTTTATGCAAGTTTCCTTGACATATTCATAATAACATAAAAACGACTTTTTGACAAGTCGTTTTCTATTGCTACTCGAAAAGTTCGAGTTTCCTATCAATCTGGAGGGCCTAGTCGGATTTGAACCAACGATCAGGGAGTTGCAGTCCCACGCCTTACCACTTGGCTATAGACCCATCTAATTTATTATATGCCTCTTTTTGAGTACATTTCCATTTTAGACTATATTTATAGAAATGTCAATTCTTAAAATTGAGGGGGGGGGGGAGAATAAAATGTTTACTCTCCCATCGGCTGGTTAAAGTCTGGCATCTTTAAGAAATATTTCTTATTTCTATTATCAAAAGGGATATGTCCATTTCTTTTAATTCTTTCTATGGTTTGAAAATCGTGCTCAAATTTTTTAATGCTAGAAAGTATTTCGTATGTGTTGTATTGCTCGCCTCTTTTTAAAACACGCTGATATCCTTTTTCTAATAATTCTTTAAAATCATCACTTAATAAAGTATTCCTATATTTGATGACTAATGAATCATTTTCTTGGACTGGATTATGTGAAATATCAATTAAATAAATTTTAGAAAGTAATTGTACTGCTTCTTGGTAAGATAAGTTTTCAAATTCCATGAGATAATTAACAGCGTTTAGACTAATCCCACAGCCAAAACAGTATCCTACACCCTTTCCCTCAGTAATTCCCAAAGAGGGTGTTTTTTCTTGGTGGAATTGACATAAAAACATAAAACTATCTGTAGAATATATTTTAATATTGGAACACTGATTATTTGTATATACCAAATGAGTGATCGATGCTTGTTCATTTAAATAAAAACCTAGTGGACAATTACAGTTCGCATACATAATGTCCTCAATGAAAATAAGTCTTTGATATAAATCATCGAGTTGATTTAAGTAGCATTCATATCCCTTATGATTTTGAAGTTTCCTTCTTAATATGTGGAGTTCTCGAATACCTGTAGTAATAATTCCAAATACATCTAAACTTCTTGGAATCGTAAATAATTCGATTTCTAAATCGGTTACTAATTGTTCAAAGTATAATACTTCTTCATATAAAATATCAGAATTCGTAAATTGTCCTTCCATATAAACACGCCCTAACTAATTTTCTATTATATAATAGGCTATTTCAAAATACAATAAAAACATTTCATCATAGAATCTTTCTTTTTCTTCATACTAAGAAGGGTGAAGATAGATGAAAATAAGACTTGGCTATGTAGCAATTTCCCTAACTTTGGATGAAATTGATCATTATCAAACAATTACTTGGACAAGACTTCAGAACTTAGAAAAGTCTGAACAGGAAGAAAAACTCTCAAAAATTATTCACCATAATCTAGACTTTTTAGAAAAAATCTTAAAATATAATATTCAGAATGAAGTTTTTTTTTATCGACTGAGTCATAATATGATCCCACTTGCTACATATCCTGGTTATTCTTATGACTTTATTACTCCTTATAAACAGAAATGGAAGAAGATTGGTACTGTTATAAAGAAAAATCATCTTCGAGTAGATATCCATCCCAATCAATTTTGTGTTTTAAATAGTACGAACCCAGTGGTTGTAGAACAGACAATCGAAGAACTGAAGGTTTGTAATCAAATTTATAAGTCTCTAGGAATTCCCGGAAAAGTAATTTTACATGTTGGAAGTTCTATACCAAATAAAGAAGAAGCTATGAAGAGATTTAAAACGGCTTTTGATTTATTAGACGAAGAAATAAAAAGTATGATTCTTTTAGAAAATGATGATAAGGTATATACCGCAAAAGATGTTTTAAAACTATGTGAAGAATTAAAAATTCCAATGGTTTTAGATTATCATCACTATCTATGTAATCATGGGACTGAAAAAATAGAAAAATTACTTCCTCAAATTTTTGAAACATGGAAAGGAGAAAAACTCCCTCCTAAAGTTCATTTTTCTAGTCCGAAAAGTAGGAAAGAAAGAAGAAGTCATAGTACGTATATTTCTTATCAGGGATTTCTAAAATTTCTGAAAGTAATTTCTCCTTATGGGAATGAAGTAGATGTCATGCTAGAATGTAAAGGAAAAGATGAAGCCTTATTTCGATTAGTACGCCAGTTAAAGATGGATTCCCAATATCAATTTTTAAATAATAGTACCTTAATTATAAAAGAAGATAGTAATTAAAATTTTCAGTTTTATATTACCTTTTAAATTTTTTATGGTAAAATTTAATCA